>JACCUL010000008.1 GCA_013811855.1 Acidimicrobiia bacterium | reverse complement strand
GCCCGCAACACGGCCGGGCTCCAGATCCCGTTCCACCACGACGTGGCCGCACGGCGAGTCGTCGGCGAGTTCTCGCTCGACGAGCGGTTCTCCGGAGCGCCGCAGTACGTCCACGGCGGGGTCTTGTGGGCGATCCTCGACGAAGCGATGGCGTGGGCCACGATTGCCATCGTCGGACGCTTCGCCGTCACGCAGGAGACGACCAGCCGCTTCGAACGCCCCGTCAAGATCGGCCGCGATCACACCGTCTCGGCGTGGATCGACGCAGTCGATGGCCGGATCATCCACACCGCGGCCGAGATCCTGCGTGCCGAAGGTCGCCGCTGCGTCACCGCCACGGCCACCTTCGCCGCCCTCGACCTCGAACGAGCCAGCGACGCCGCCGACGCCGAGATCACCGGCGAGGTCACCACGTACACCATGCCCGACGGATTCTGACGGCGCCTCGTCGCGCGTCGGTCAGGAAGTCTCTTCGCCGTCACAGGGTTCCCGACATGATGACCTGTGACACAGCCCGCCACGACCTCGACTGCCGCTCCGCGCCCTCGACCGAGATCGTCGTCTACTGGCGACCTGCCTGCCTGTCGTGCTCCTCGTTGCTGCGCCAGCTCGACGGTCGCCGCGTGCCGCACCGCCGCGTCGACATCTGGCAGGACCCGAACGCAGCTGCTCGGGTGCGATCGGCCGCCAACGGGAACGAGACCGTTCCCACGGTCGGGGTCGGGCCGGTGATGCTCGTCAACCCCGACATCCACACCGTGCTCGCCGCTGCGAGCGAGCACGTTCCTCACGCCGTGCCCGACGGCTACGAACCGCCGCAGCCGGGCCGCTTCGGCCGTTGGCTACTCAGCAAGCTGTCCGGGACCCCGTCCACGTGAGGCGTCGCCATCGGCATACACGATCGGGCGTGCACGGACCGACCGAGCATGCTGTATCCATGCCGCCAGCATCGAGTCCCGTTCGTCGGCGTTCGGCTGTGCTCCTCGCTGCGCTCGTGGTCGCCGCTGCGGCATGCAGCGACGGTGGTGGTGACTCGTCGTCGATCTCGAGCACAGCAGTGCGTCCGTTCTCGGAGGTTCAAGCCGACGACTTCGTGTTCGAGGCCGATCCCACCAACCTCGAGCGGGGCATCTTCCGGGTCTCGACCACCGAACCGATGATCTGCGCCATCGTGTGGGGAGAGACCGATGCGTTCGGCAACTTCAACAACAGCCTTGCCATGAACGGCACCGGCATCGTCGACCACGACGTCTTCCTGCCCGGCGCGATCCCGGGCCGCACCTACTACTTCCAGGTGCAGGGCTCCACGGCCGACGGCGCGCTCTACCGGTCCGAGACCGCCACGTTCACGATCCCTGAGCCAGCCCCCAGCGGCGAGGCGGCCGCCGGGGCGGATCGTGGGCCCAACCTCGCCCTCGACGCGACCGTGGCCGACGTGAGCTCTGAGTTCAACGACAGCTTCGCCGCGACCAACGCGATCGACGACTCCGGGACTAGTGAGTGGTCGAGTGCTGGCGACGGTGATGACGCCTTCGTCACGATCGACCTCGGCACATCACGCGAGATCGCCGGCGTCGAGTTCATCACCCGGTCGATGCTCGACGGCACCGCCGTCACTGAGACGTTCACCGTAACCGTCGACGACGGAGCGACCCTCGGGCCGTTCCCCGCTGGTACACCGGCAGAGCCGAACTTCGCGGCCATCGAGACGACCGGGCGCACGTTCCGCTTCGACGTCGACACGTCGACCGGCGGCAACGTCGGCGCGGTCGAGATCCGGATTCTCGCCTCCTGAACGCGCGAAACGCATCAGACGACGACTCGGGAATGCTGGCGGTGTCGGTGCGGGTTCCCGAACCGATGCGCTCCTCATCAAACGCGCCTGCACGAGGCGGAGCCCTCGTCGCGTCGCTGCCGTCCTGCTCGTGGCGTGCGGAGGAGGTGACGCACGAGAGGCATCGACGCCGGCGCCCACAACGGCCGCATCACGCGAACCGGCGGTGACCACGTCGCCGGTGGTGATCACGTCGTCGGCACCGACCGCGTCGTCGGACCAGACGTCGACGACCGAGACGCAGCCTGCAACGTCACCTCCTTCGGAGGCGACACCTTCGAGCGGGGCGCGCACGGAGTCGGTCGTCCCGGCGGCACTTATCGGCGCGACGACGGTGGACGGTGACCCGTATGACGCGTCCGCCCTTGCCGGGCGTCCAACCGTCGCGTGGTTCTGGGCGCCGTGGTGCGTCATCTGCCGCGGCGAAGCCCCCGACGTCGCCGCCGTCGCCGCCCGCTACGCCGGGCAGGTCAACTTCGTCGGTGTCGCCGGCCTCGGAGCGAACGACGAGATGCGCAAGTTCGTCACGGACACCGACGTCGGCGCGTTCACCCCACCTGGATGACAGTGATGGATCGATCTGGGCGTCGTACGGCGAGGATTCCGAACAGCGCGGCCTGGATCAGCCGGGCGCGATCAGCGATGGTGCCGTGGTGTATCTCGCCGGCGCGTGCGGCTCGAGTGAGGGCGGCGGCGAGTGCGATCTCGATGCGGCGCCGATACTGCGATGTTCGCTCGCCGATCTCGGGGATGGCGTCAGCGACCTCGATCATCGTGTTCACCATGAAGCACCAGAGGGGCGAGGGGCGAGGGGCGAGACCGGCCAACTAGCGGAAGAAAACCCCGTCCATCGGTGCGGACGCCCGTTGAAGATCTGAGCGTAGAGCGCTCGCGAGCCTCGACGGTGTCCCATCTCGGCGGTTGGAGGGCGCCGTTGCCACCCCGACAGCAGGGAGATCGACTGCATCCGCGAGTTACCGAGGACGGATTCCGTCACGCGCGGGTGCGGATCGTACGTGTGCGGGCCCACGCCGCCAGGCCGGGTTCGGTGATGGTCGCGTCGAGTGCGGCGATGGCGGCGCCGTGGAGGGGGCCGGCCTCGCCGTGGTGGGCGTCGAGCACCGCGGGCGGTGCCGAACGGCGGAACATCATCAGCCCGGCGAGGTAGGCCTCGGCAAAGCTCCTCGGCGCGGTAGCCCGAAGGGCGGGCGCCAATCCGCCGATGGTGACGATGTCGGGATCGAGGGCGTTGACGAGCCCGGCGAGGCCGCCGGCAAGGCTCCTTGCGACCGTGGCGGTCGCCCGCGCCGCGTCGGCGTCGGTCGGCGCCAGTTCGAGGACGCGCAGAGCGTAGTTGCGGGGGTCGTCGGGCGGCTTGTCGCCGCGGTGTCGGGCGAGGGCGCGACCATCGACCTCGAGGTCCCAGCAGCCGCGCGCCCCGCATGGGCACCGCAGGCGGTGATCGCCGAAGGGGAGGTGCCCGAATTCGCCGCCGGCGCCGCGCCCGCCGACCGCGGGTCGGCCGTCGATGATCAGGGCGCCGCCGACGCCGACTTCCACGGTCACGTGCAACGCCGTCGCCGCGCCGCGCGCGGCACCAGTGCGGGCTTCGGCGAGGCCGGCCAGCGTGGCGTCGTTGCCGATGAGGAGTGGCGTCGCCGGTGGTCGGGCGAGCGCAGTGAGGTCGGTGCGCGACCACTGCAGCGTCGAGGCCTGTACCAGGTGGCCGTTCTCGACGGTGCCGGCGACGGCAATCGACACGGCGACGACACGGCCGGCGTGCTCGGTCGTCGCCGCCTCGACGGCGTCGGCGATGGGGGTCAGGACGCGTCGCGGCGTGCGGGTGCGGTGCCTCCCGCTCGCCACGACGGCGGGGAAGGCATCGATGCCGGCGACGGCGCATCGCCAATCTTCGTGGCGGAGGTCGACGATGACGACGACCGGCCCGTCCGGGTGGGGGTGCAGGGTGCTCGTCGGCCGGCCGCGGCCACGCGGCTCGGCGGCCGTCTCGGCGATCAGGTCGAGCTCGCGGAGCCGTGCCGTCAGCTCGGTGGCCGAGCCGCTGGTGATCGCGAGTCGCCGGGCGACGGCGGCGCGCGTCGCTCCGGGTGTCCGTCGGACCTCGTCGAGGAAGGCGACGGCGGTCCGCCATCGACGGTCGGAGCTGGCGCTGCTCGGCGCGGTGGACGAAGGCATGCTCGAGACTATTATGCTCGATCGCCGAGAAAATAAGGAGACCGGTGATGTATCGCTCGTGGGATGCGCTCAGGACGTCGCCGTGGTGACGGCGCCAGCCCATCCTCCGCCGCTCGCCGTCGACCGGGCCCGCCAGGCGGCACAGGCCTACGTCGCCTTGGGGGTGGTCGGATTCGCGGTCGCCTCCCTCGGTGGCAGCATCGTGCTCGCGGCGCGTGACATCCACGTCGACGAGGCCCGGCTCGGCTGGCTCGCCTCCGCGTTCGGCATCGGGCTCGTCGCCGTCGGCGGCGTCGGGACCCGTCTCCTGCGGCGAGGACCACAGTCCACACTGCGGGCAGGTGCCGTCCTGCTCGCAGTCGGTGCGGCTCTGGTCGCCGTCGCGCCCAACGTCGTCACTGCGGTCATCGGCGGCCTCCTGGCGGGTCTCGGCGCCGCCGGGCTCGTGCTCGTCACGCCGGTCCTGCTCGCCGGCCCGGACGCCACGACCCGCTACAGCCGCGGCACCGCTGTTTCCAGCACGACCGGCGTGCTGGCGCCGGCGGCGCTCGGCGCCGTCGACCTCACCGGCGTCACCGGCCGGACCGCCCTGCTCATTCTCGTCGTTCCCCTCGTCCTGCTGGCCCGCTCCGCGCGACCCGACCGGGCTGACGGGCTCGTTCCGGCACCGCTCGACGACGTCCGGGACGCCTGTCCTGACCGCGGCGGCTTCGAGCGTCGCTGGGTGGCCATCGTGCTCGCCGTGGCGGTCGAGTTCTGCTTCGTCGTCTGGGGCGTCGGGCGGCTCCGCGAGACCGGCATCAGCGCCGGAGCGGCCGCCGCCTTGGCCAGCGCCTTCCCGATCGGCCTGGCAGTGGGACGCGTCGCCGCGCCGGGGCTGATCCGGCGCGGCTGGCCACCGATCACCGTCGGGGCGCTCGTCACGGCCGTCGGCACCCTGATGCTCGTTGCCAGCGACAGCGCCACCGTGGCCACCACCGCCCTCGCCGTTGCGGGCCTCGGGGTCGCCTCGTTCTACCCCGTCCTCCTCGCCGGCCTGATGGCCCTCCCCGACATCTCGCCCTGGCGAGCCACGTCGCTCGCCACCTTCGCCTCCGGCACCGCCATCCTCACGGCACCGGCCGTGCTCGGACTCCTCGGACAGAGCCATGGGTTGCGGGCCTCGTTCCTGGTCACCGTCCCGCTCCTCGCCGCGCTCGTGCTCGTCGCCGGTCGGACCCGTGAGCGGCCGATCCTCGGGCGTGTTGTGGTCGGTGCCGACGACCGTTCGCGCCTGTAGGTCGGCTCAGCCTGCACATCACACTCCCCCGGTGCGATCCATCGACGCCGGTCCGATCGCGACGGGCTGGCCGTTGCGAGCGGACTGCCAGGCGGCGAGGCCGATGACGAGCGGTGCCCGGGCGTCGGCGCCCGACACCGGCGACGGGCCGCCGGTGCGAACGTATTCGACGAACGACACCCACTGTGAGACATAGCTGGGGACGTAGCGCTCGAGGTAGAAGTGCGGCAGACCGGGGGTCATGGTCCCAGCAGCGGTGGAAAGAGTCCCCGTGTGCGTCAGCGGGTTGTGCGACGACGCCATTCCGGCGGATCCAAATGCCTCGACCCGCTGGTCGTACCCGTAGGCGGCCTGGCGACTGTTGTCGATCAGCGTCAGGCACCCGTCGGCGTGGCGCAGCGTGACGACGGCGGTGTCGAGATCGCCGGCCTCGCCGATCGCCGGATCGATGCGCACCGCTCCCCGGGCGAAGACCTCGACGACCTCGCTGCCGGCGACGAAGCGGGCCATGTCGAAGTCGTGGATCGTCATGTCGAGGAAGATGCCGCCCGAACGAGCGATGTAGGTGATCGGCGGCGGTGCCGGATCGCGGCTGGAGATGCGCACGAGGTGTACGGCACCGATCGCTCCGCTCGCCACCGCGTCGCGCACCGAACGGTGCGCTGGGTCGAACCGCCGGTTGAACCCGACCTGCAAGAGAGCACCGGCCCGTTCCGCGGCGTCGAGCGCCCGGTCGACATCGGCCAGGTCGAGGGAGATCGGCTTCTCGCAGAAGATCGCCTTGCCCGAACCGGCGGCGGCGACGAGCAGCTCGACGTGGGTGTCGGTGCTCGTGCAGATGGCCACGGCGTCGACGGAGGGTGACGACAGCAGCTCCTCGGCCGATCGCGCCATCGGCACGCCCAGGGAGCGCGCCACCGACTCCGATGACTCGCCGATCGGGTCGTACACCATGGCGAGCGCCGCGCCGGGCACCCGCCGGGCCAGCAACTCGGCGTGCATCCGCCCGATCCGCCCGGCGCCGAGCACGCCCACTCGCACGACGGATCCCTCGACGATCAGACCACTCGCGCACACCACCTCCGAAGGATCGCACGTCGACCCGTCCGTCGCGCTCCGCCGCACTCGGTCTCTTAGGCTCACCGCGTTGCTGGTCTCGCTCACTCGACGCGCTCTCGTCCGATCATGCCTCGTCGCGGGTGACCGCGCGTCGGCGAACGAGCAATGAGGTGGAAGCGCTACGGATGGCGATCATCGGCATCGGGCGGATGGGACGCTCCCACCTCAATGCGCTCGGAACCGTGGATGAGGTCGATGTCGTGGCCCTCGCCGAACCGGCTCCCTCGGCGTTGCGTGCTGCCGGCGACATCCGGCCGGCGGCGGCGCGCTACACGAACGTCTCCGACGCGCTCACCCATGCGGGTCTCGATGCCTGCCTGATCGCGTCGCCGACCCCGACGCACCCGCAGGTCGTGGCGGCGGCGTTGGATGCCGGGCTCCACGTCCTGTGTGAGAAGCCGCTCGCGCTCGATGCCGAGGAAGCCGAACGCCTCGGCGAGCAGGCGGCGGCACTCGGGTTGGTGCTGCAGGTCGGGTTCTGGCGACGTTTCTCACCCCCGTGGTCGGCGGCCAAGGGCTGCATCGACACCAACGCGATCGGGACGCCGCTCATGATCCGCCTGTCGCAATGGGATGCCGAGGCGCCGCCCGGCGCTTTCTGCGATCCGGCCGTCAGCGGCGGCCTGGCCATCGACTGCGGTGTGCACGAGTTCGACTTGGCGATGTGGCTGACGGGGCGGCGGATCACCAGGGTCTCGGCGTGGTCGCTGCCGATCGTCGATGAGGACGTCGGCGCCGCCGGCGACGTGGACAACCTGGTCGCTGTCCTCGAGCTCGACGGCGGTGGGGTCGCCACCGTCGACCTGTCACGCAACGCTCGCTACGGCGACGACGTGCGCACCGAGGTGCTCGGCTCGCACGGCGCCCTGTTCGTCGACGCCCTCCCGATCGGCCGGACCCGCCTCGCCACCGCCGATGGTGTGCGCGAAGTCGCCGCCGCGGCCGTCGCCGACGTGATGGCCGCCGGGGTGGTGTGCCAGGCGCGAGCGTTCGCCGCCGCCGTTCGGGGCGACGGCGCCGATGTCCCCGGTGCGACGGCGAGCGCCGAAGCCACCCGCATCGGCGTGGCGGTCATCGAGGCCGCACGGACCGGCCGGGCGGTTGCGGTCGCCGCGAGGAGCACCACGTGACAAAGCGCGTGGTGGTGCACCAGGACGACGTCGGCATGTGCCATGGGGCCAACGTGGCGTTCGTGGAGCTGTCGGCCGCGGGAGCCGTGACGAGCGGCTCGGTGATGGTGCCGTGCCCGTGGTTCCCGGAGATCGCCGCCGCGGCCGCCTCGGACGCGGCTCTCGACCTCGGCGTGCACCTGACGCTGACGGCGGAGAAGGACGGGTACCGGTGGGGGCCGATCAGCGGTCCGCGTGTTTCGGCCGGGTTGACCGACGACGCCGGCTACTTCTGGCGCGACGTCACGAGCGTGCGGCGACACGCCGACCCTGCGGCCGTCGAAATCGAGCTGCGGGCCCAGGTCGAGCGGGCCTTGGTGGCTGGTATCGACGTCACCCACCTCGACGCCCACATGGGCGTCGTGCTGGCGCCGGAGTTCGCCGCCACGTACCTCCGCCTCGGCCGCGACTACGGCCTGCCGATCCTGATGACCGCCACGGTGGCCGGCTACGCCCCCAAGAACCATCTGGACGGCGTCGACGAAGCCACCTTCGAACCGTTCGTCGCCATGGCTCGTGACGACGGCCAGCCGATCTTCGACGCGGTGCTGGAGACGCCATGGGATCGCGCCGCGCCCGCCCACGTCACCTATCGCGGGCTGCTCGAGCGACTGCCGCAGGGCCTGACGTTCCTCGCCCTGCACCCCAACGCGCCGGGCGAGCTGGAAGTGATCGAGCCGGCGACGGCCCACATCCGCACCGACGAGTACGACCTCCTCCGCAGCGAGCTGTTCCTCCGCTGGTGGCGCTCCCAGGACGTCGAGCTGATCGGCATGCGATCGCTGCGCGACGACTACCGCGCCGCCTGACCAGATCGGGCGGCGCGGCCTCAGAACACCGTCTGGGTGGCGTGGCGCTGTTCGGGCGTCTCGGCCCGCAGGAACGGGAACGTGAGATCCTCGGTGCCCTTGTACGCGTACGGGTCCTCGCCGCGCACCAGCACGATGTCGCGGTTGTCGTGCGTGGAGGAGAGGCGGCCGTCCCAGTCCCATGGCAGCAAAGACTCCGCGCTCATGTAGTGGTTCACGAGGGCCCGCCGGAACCCCGTGCTGCGGTTGCGGAACGAGCGGTGCAGCAGGTAGCCGGAGAAAAACACCACGCCGCCCGCCGGCACCTCGCAGCTCACCGCCTGCGACTCGTCGAACGGGAAGTCGCGGGCCTCGTGGCCCGGGTCGAACTCGTCGTCACGGTCGTGGGGTCCCATCGGCCACAGCACGCCGTTGCGATGCGAGCCGGGAAGCACCCACAGCGTGCCGTTCTCCCGGGTCGCATCGTCGAGCGCGATCCATGCCGCGGCCAGCGAGCGGTCGCGCGTCGGGATGAAGTACTCGTCCTGGTGCCACGCTTGGCCGGGCTTGCCGGCGTGCTTGATGAACAGCATGGATTGCATGCACTTGACGTTGGGACCGATCAGCTCGGCGAGCACCTCGACGATCGGCGGCGCGGCCAGCGCCGCCCGCATCGCCGCTGAGATCTTGTGTGGGAAGTGGATGCAGAGGTATCGCCGCATCACGGCGTCGTCGTCGGGATCGTCCGTCGCGTCCAACCCGTCGATCGGACCGCGACGGCCCCGGCAGATGTCGGCCGCTTCGTGGCGCAGCGCCGCCACATCGGCCGACTCCACCAGACCCGGGACGACGAGGTAGCCGTTGTCCTCGAAGAAGGCGGCGCGTTCGGTGACCACGCCGCAACGATAAGCGAGCCGGGCGTCGCGGCGAACCGAGCGGCCCGCTGGTCACCGCGAACAGGTCGCCTCCCGCGGTGGTCGATCGGATGCGGCCGCCGCCACCAGCGGCGCGAACGCGTCGGCGGTCAGCGCCCACGCCCTGTCGTCGGCCCGTCGGCTGGCCGCCCACACGATGCCGAGCAGGCGGCCGTCGGCACCGACGACGCCCCCGCCGGAATCGCCGGCCTGCACGCGGGCCTCGACCTCCAGTCCGGGCCGGAGGTGCTCGCCCTGGCGGTAGATGTCGCTGGTGCGGATGGTGACCCGTCGGCGGATGGCGATCAGTCGACGGTCCACCTCGCCGTCGTGCACGCCCAGCAGCGAGACGTCGTCGTCGTCGTCACCGTCTTCGTCGTAGGAGCGACTCGCCAGCGCGTCTGCGTCGAGCCCGTCGACGCGCAGCACGGCGGCGTCGAGCCCGACGTCGATGGCGGCGACCACGCCGCGGAGCTCCCGACCGTCGGCCGTGCGTACCGCGATCTCCGATTCCCCCGCCACGGCGTGGGCGACGGTGACGACGAGCTCGTCGCCGACGACGGTGCCGACGGCGTGCGTCGGCACCGGACGGCAACCACTGGCCGCGATCGCCACCACGGCCGCCAGCGGATCGACGGCCGCCGGGCCGTCCCCTCCGCAGGCGGCCAGGACCAGCGTCAGCGCCACCGGAGCGGCGCGGGCGGCCGTCGGCGTCATGTCGATGACGAACCTTGACAGCGACTCCGCGGGAGCATAAGGGTGAGGGCGCTCGACGCTAGCTGCGACCGGCAGCCCTCGAGCGTCCAGGGCCGACGCCATCGAGCGCAGAGCGTGGGGGAACGTGGGGAACGGAGGTCACGACGGCGGAGGATTGCTCGACCGGGTGGCCGCGGCGCCCATCTCGTGGGGCGTGTGCGAGGTCCCCGGCTGGGGCCTGCAACTTCCCGTCGAGCGAGTCCTGGCCGAGATGCGTGAGCTGGGGTTGACGGCCATGGAACTGGGTGCCATCGGCTGGCTGCCGACCGAGCCGGAGGAGCTCCGCCGGACGCTCGACGCCAACGGCATGCGCGCCGTCGGGGCCTTCGTCCCCCTGGCGCTCCACGACGCTCGGTGTCGCTCCACGTCGCTCGCCGATGCCACCACGATGGCCGAATTGCTCGAGCAGGTCGGGGCTGACCACTTTGTGACCGCCGCCGTCAGCGACCCCGCCGACTGGCAGCGGCCCGACGTGGCGGACTCGGGGTGGGACCACCTCGTCGGGATGCTCGACGAGATCGACTCCATTGCCCAGTCCCACGGGCTGCGCCAGGTGCTCCACCCCCACGTCAACACGCTCGTCGAGACCGCCGGTGAACTGGAGCGCGTGCTCGAAGCGTCCGACGTCGCGCTCTGCCTCGACACCGGTCACGTCACGATCGGTGGCGCCGACCCGGTCCAGCTCGCCGCGACATACGCCGAGCGCGTCGGTTTGGTCCACCTCAAAGACGTGCGCACCGCGGTCGCCGAACGACTGAACGCCGGTGAGCTGGGTCTGATGGCAGCCGTGCAGGACGGCCTGTTCGCGCCCCTCGGTGCCGGTGACGTGGCGATCGCCGACGTCATCACGACGCTCGAGGGCCAGGGGTACTCCGGCCTCTACGTCCTCGAGCAGGACGTCGCCCTGACCGACGGGGCACCGCCGAGCGGCGCGGGGCCTGTTCGTGACGTGGCTGCGAGCATCGCCTACCTCCGGTCGGTGGCCGCGCCAAGAGCTACGTTGCGCAACGGGGACGTTACGCGATGACCGGTTCTCCACCACCACCACCGACCACCACAGGGGGATCCCAACCATGAGCAAATCGTTGCGACATGCATTGACCGCCGTCGCGGCGCTCTCACTCCTCGCCACCGCGTGCGCGGACGACGACGGCACCGACACGTCGCAGGACACCGGAGGCGCCACGACCGGCGGTCCCGCCACAGGCGACACCGAGCCGACGGCCATATCGGGCGGCGATACGACGGGCGACACTGGCACCGCGCCGGGCTCCACCACGGGCGGCACCGGCACGGCGCCGGGCTCCACGACGGGCGACACGGTTGATGTCGTCCAGGGCGCCGATCTCACGTTCCACGTCATCACCCACGGTGACGACGGCGTGTTCTGGGCCGTCGCCCAGAAGGGCGCCGAGCAGGCTGGCGCCGATCTCGGTGTGACCGTCAAGTACTTCGGCGCCAACAATGACGCGGAAGCCCAGTCGCAGGCGATCGAGGCCGCCATCGCCGAGGGGTCCGATGGCATCGCCATCTCGCTCGCCGATCCTGAAGGCGTCTCTGCCGCGGCGCAGGCCGTGACCGATGCCGGGATCCCCCTGTACACGCTCAACTCGGGCCTCAACAACTACCAGGAGCTCGGTGCCGTCACCCACGTCGGCCAGACCGAGACGGTGGCCGGCGAGGGCGCCGGCGAGCGGTTCAACGAGCTCGGCGCGACGAGCATCCTCTGTGCTCGCCAGGAGCAAACGAACATCGCCCTCGAGGAGCGGTGCGAGGGGCTGGCGTCGACGTTCGAGGGCGAGGTGAAGTCGGAGTTCGTCGGGCTCGACGCCGACCCCACCGAGCAGGAGAACCAGATCGCCGCGCTGCTCCAGGCCAACCCGGACATCGACGCCGTGATGGGCACCGGGCCGAACATCCCGCTGCGGGCCATCGCCGCCGGTGAGGCGGCCGGCCGCGAGCTGATCATCGGTGGCTTCGACATCTCACCGGACGTGATCGGCGCCATCGAGGACGGCAGCGTCGCCTTCACCGTGGACCAGCAGCAGTACCTGCAGGGATACCTGCCGGTCGTCCTGATGTACCTCCAGGCGACGAACCTCAACACCGCCGGCGGCGGCCTGCCGATCCTCACCGGCCCCGGCTTCGTGACCAACGAGAACGTGGAAGCGGTGAAGGCGCTGGTCGAGGCCGGCACCCGCTGACCTGGCCCCCCTTGGCGCCGGAGGGCCGTCGGCCCTCCGGCGCTCGGACCCTGACGTTCGACACTGAGAGGACGACGTGACGGCCACGGACGCCACACCGGCGGTGAGCAGCACCGAGCCGACGGTCGACGAGCGGCTCGCTCACCGCGGTCCGATCCAGCAATTGCTGCTGCGCCCCGAGATCGGGGCGTTGATCGGCACCACCGCAGTGTGGGTGTTCTTCTGGTCCGTCGCCGACGTGTTCGGGACGGCGGCCGGCACCGCCAACTACCTCGACGTCGCCGCCATCTTGGGAATCATGGCCGTCGCCGTGTCGCTGCTGATGATCGGGGGTGAGTTCGACCTGTCGGCCGGGTCGATGACTGGCGCCACGGCGATGCTCGTGATCCTGCTGTCCAAGGAGGCCGGAGTGCTGGGTGGGGCGGGGTTGTCCTTGTTCCTCGCCGTCCCCCTGTCGCTGTGCTTCGCCCTGATGATCGGCTGGTTCAACGGCACGATCGTGGAGAAGACCCGGCTGCCGAGCTTCATCGTGACGCTCGGCAGCTTCTTCATGTTGATCGGCGCCAAGCTCGGGTTCTCCAAGCTGTTCGCCGGCCAGGTGGTGGTCGAGGGCCTCGACGACGCCCAGGGATATGGTTTCTGGCGCAACGTGTTCGCCGCGTCATGGGTGCGCAACGAGCATCTCTGGGAGAGCCGGGACGTCGTCTGGACGGTCCTGCTCATCGCCGGCGTGGTGCTCGTCGTCGTCGGCATCTTGGAGACGAGCTACCGCAGGGCGCCCACCAAGGACGCCACCGGGCTGCTCGTCGCCGGGGTCGGTACGGCGATCGCCCTCGTCGGGTTCATCGCGCTGCTGCGCACCGATGGGGTCGGCGCCAACACCTTGTTCGGTGCCGTGACAGGGATCGGGGTGCTGATGGCCTCGCTCGGCTACGGGCGGTGGCGGTTCCCTCGGCTCGGCAAGCGCGGACACCTCCAGCTCGACCGCTCGTCGGCGCGGCTCGTCGGCGTCGGTCTCGCCGTCATCGTCGTCGCCGTCCTGCTGGCGGCGTACCTCGACGCGTCCTCCACCGACAACGTCGGGCTGCTCATCACGGTCGGGTTCTCGCGGGCGATGTTCGTGGCCGGGATCGGCGTGGCCGGGATCTTGGCCGTCCTGGTCGTTGCCGGGCGCATCCCGGTGTGGTCGCCGTTGCTCGGCATCCTCATCTGTGCCGTGCCCGGCATCGGGTACCTGATGACGCGCCAGGCGGCCCGGTCCGTCATCTTCGTCGTGCTGGCCGTCGCCGGCTTGGTCGCGCTGCTCGTCGCCAGCACCCGCGCCGCGGCGTGGTCCGCGGCGGCGGGCCTGGCCGTCGAGCTGCTGATCTCCGTTGCCCTCATCGGCCTGGCCTTCTTCATCCGCTCCGAGTCGACGTCGGAGAAGTTCCGCAGCCAGTTGTTCACCGTCATCCTCCTCATCGCCCTGGCGTTGGCCTGCTCGGCGCTGATGGGGTACCTCTTCACCATTCGCACGGCTCCCGACGACGCCGCCGATGCCTTCGGCCGCCGGGCCGCCATCGCCGGGGTGTTCGTCGTGCTCCTGGCGACGGCGGTCAAGATGCTGTACACCACGGCGGCGGAGAACGAAGTGGCCAGCGGCGTGATCCGCTACCGCGTGTCGATCCTTTGGTTCGCCATCTTCGCCGTCTTCGGCACGTGGCTGTTGCTGAGGGCCCAGTTCGGCAACTGGATCTTCGCCGTCGGCGGGAACAAGGAGGCGGCCCGAGTGCAGGGCGTCCCCGCCTTCCGGACCAAGACCACGCTGTTCATGATGGTGTCGGGGGCGGCGTGGCTGAGCGGCATGCTGATCGCCTTCCGGCTCAACTCCGTGCAAGCCAACGTGGGCGACGGCGAGGAGTTCGAGTACATCATCGCCGCCGTCGTCGGCGGCAACCTGCTCACCGGAGGCTACGGCTCGGCCGCCGGTGGGGCGATCGGGTCGCTGATCATGTCGATGTCGACCCAAGGCATCCCGTTCGCCGGCTGGAACACCAACTGGCGGTTCCTGTTCCTCGGCGTGATCCTGCTGCTGGCCGTCGCCGGCAACACCTACGTCCGCAACAAGGCGGCATCATCGAAATGAACGACACGTCACCTTCCCCGGGCCGGCCTCCGACCGACACCCCGCTGCTGGAGGTGCGCAACCTCGGCAAGTACTTCGGCAACGTCATCGCCCTGCACGACGTGTCGACGACCGTGCTCGCCGGGCACGTCACCTGCGTGCTCGGCGACAACGGCGCCGGCAAGTCGTCGTTCATCAAGACCCTCAGCGGCGTGCACCCGCCGGACTCCGGCCAGCTGCTGATCGACGGCGAGGAGGTGCGCTTCGCGTCGCCCCGCGACGCCCTCGACACCGGCATCGCCACCGTGTACCAGGATCTCGCCGTCGTGCCGCTGATGTCCGTGTGGCGCAACTTCTGGCTCGGCGACGAGCCCAAGAAGGGGTTCTGGCCGTTCCGGCGGATCGACATCCCGAAGGCCAAGCGCATCGCCAAGGACGAGCTGCGCAAGATGGGGATCGACATCCGCGACACCGATCAGACGGTCGGAACGCTCTCCGGTGGCGAGCGCCAGTCGGTGGCCATCGCCCGCGCCGCCTACTTCGGCGCTCGCGTGCTGATCCTCGACGAGCCCACCTCCGCCCTCGGCGTGAAGCAGTCCGCCGTCGTGCTGCGCTACATCGTCGAGGCGGCCCGCCGGGACCTCGGCGTCATCTTCATCACCCACAACCCGCTGCACGCCTACCCGGTGGGGGACCGGTTCCTGATCCTCAACCGCGGCCAGTCCCTCGGCAACTTCGCCAAGGACGAGATCACCCAGGACGAGTTGACGAAGCTGATGGCCGGTGGCGCCGAGCTGCACGAGCTGCAGGTCGAGTTCGCCAAGACGAGATGAGCGGGTTCCCCGCCGCCACCGACCTCGAGCTGTTGACGATCGGGCGGATCAGCGTCGACCTCTACGCCGAGCAGGTCGGCACGGCGCTGCGCGACGTGCGCACCTTCCGCAAATCGGTCGGCGGCACGGCGACCAACGTCGCCGTGGCCGCGGCCCGCCTCGGGCGCCGGGCCGCCGTGCTCACCAAGGTGGGTGACGACGCGTTCGGCGAGTACGTGCGGTGGGCGCTGGAGTCGACGTTTGGCGTCGACGTCCGGTTTGTCGGCGTCGATCCGGTGCTGCCGACGCCGCTCGCCTTCGCCGTGCTGGATCCCCCCGACGATCCGCGCATCATCTTCTACCGCCATCCGCGCGCCCCTGACCTCGAGCTCACCTCCGACGACATCGCCGTGGACATCGTCCGCGACGTGGCCGTGCTGTGGGTGTCGGGCGGGGCGCTGTCGGCCGAGCCGAGCCGCGCCACCGTTCACGGCCTCATGGCCGCACGCGGGCGCAGGGCCGAGACCGTCGTCGACCTCGACTGGAGGCCGCAGATGTGGGAGTCGGCGACGAGCGCACGCGACGAGCTGGCCGTCGCCCTCGACCACGCCACCCTGGCCATCGGCAACCGGGCCGAGTGCGAGGTCGCCGTCGGCACGAGCGATGCGGAGCAGGCGGCCGACCAACTCCTCGCTCACGGGCTCGCGGCGGCGATCGTCAAGCTCGGCGCCGACGGGGTGCTGGTGGCCGGCGCCGACGGGCTCCGCGAGCGGGTGCCGCCGTCTCCCGTCGACGTCGTGTGCGGGCTCGGCGCCGGCGACGCCTTCGGGGGTGCCGTCTGCCACGGGCTCCTGTCGGGCTGGGACATCGCCGCGTGCGCCCGTTTCGCCAACGCCGCTGGGGCTATTGTCGCCGGCCGCCTGATGTGCGCCGACGACATGCCGACCCTTGCCGAGATCGCCGCCCGCCTCGGGAAGTCGCCCGATCGCGCCCCGTCGGAGGCCGACGTTGCTCGACGATGACCGCTGGGGCGAGCTGCTCGAGGAGCGGGCGATGCGACCCGAGCGGGCGCCGGAGCGCTTGCTAAGACGCCCGCGCCGGCCGCTGCTGACCGACGGCCGCCTGTTCGTCGTAGCCGCCGACCACACCGCCAGGGGCATGCTGGGCGTTGGCTCGGAGCAGTTCGTCATGGCCGATCGTCGGCGCCTGCTCGACGGGCTGCTCGTCGCGCTGTCGAACCCCGGCGTCGACGGCGTGCTCGGCAGCGCCGACGTGCTGGAGGAGCTCGCCCTGCTCGGCGCCCTCGACGGCAAGCTGGCGTTCGGCACCATGAACCGGGGCGGGCTGGCCGGCGCCCAGTGGGAGCTCGACGACCGGATGACGGCCTACGACGCCGACGGCATCGCCCACGGGGGGTTGGACGGCGGCAAGGTGCTGCTGCGCATCGCCGACGACGACGCTGGGACGGCGGCGACGCTGGAGGCGTGCGCCCGGGCCGTGTCGGCGCTGGCCCGCCACCACCTGCCGATCATGGTGGAGCCGTTGCCGTACCACCTCGACGACGCCGGCCGGGCGACGCTGCTCGACGACGACGACCGGCTGTTGCGGGCCGTCGCCGTGGCGGCGGGCCTCGGTCACACGTCGGCGTCGACGTGGCTCAAGGTGCCAGCAGGTCGCGACGTCGCCCGGATGCTGGCCACCACGACGCTGCCGGCACTCATCCTCGGGGGTGCACCGGGACCCGACCCTGAGGCCACGTTCGAATCGTGGGCGCGGGCGATGCAGGTCCCCAACGTGCGCGGCCTCGTCGTCGGCCGGGCGCTGCTGTACCCACCGGACGGTGACGTTGCCGGAGCCATCAGTCGCGCCGCTTCCCTCGTCCGCCCGAACGGCAGCCGGCCGTGACCAGCGCGACGTTGCATCGACGGGCCGGCAGCCTCGCCGACGGGCCCGATCCCGTCCACCTCACCGCCGAGGCGGCGGGATGGTCGTCGGCCGGCCTGCGCGTGCTCCACCTCACCGGCGGCGAACGGCGCACGATCGAGACGGGGCCGACCGAGGTCGCCGTTCTCCCGTTGTCAGTGACCGGCCTCGTTGTCGTCGCCGACGGCGAGCGCTTCGAGCTGGCCGGGCGGTCCAGCGTGTTCGAGCGGGTGACCGACTTCGCCTACGTCGGGCGCGACACGACGCTGACGCTCACGGCGGACGGCGACGGAGAGGTCGCCCTGGCCACGGCGCGCTGCGACCGCCGGCTGCCAGCGCGTTACGGGAGGGCCGACGCCGTTCCGGTCGAGGTGCGCGGGGCCGGTCCGAGCACCCGCCAGGTGACCAACTTCCTGAGCCCCGAGTCGTGGCCCCACGCCGACCGCCTGATGGCCGTCGAGCTGCTCACGCCCGACGGCAACTGGTCGTCGTACCCACCCCATCGACACGACGACTCGCCGGAGTGCCCGGTCGCCAACGAGGAGATCTACTACTTCCGCATTGGCCGCGTCGGTCGCCTCGGCTCCGCCGGCTCCGCCCCCGACCGCGCTGGCGGCTTCGGCCTGCACCGGCTGTACACGACGGACGGCGAGATCGATGAGAACGTGGCCGTGGGCGACGGCGACGTGTTCCTGATCCCACGGGGCTACCACGGGCCGTGCATCGCCGCGCCCGGCTACCCGATGTACTACCTCAACGTGCTGGCCTCCGACGGCGGTGAGCGCTCGATGGCGTTCTGCGACGACCCGGCTCACCACTGGGTGCGCGACACGTGGGTCGGGCTGCCGGTCGATCCGCGATGCCCGATGACGTCGGCCGAGGGTGTGGTCCGTGGGTGACGCCGACGCCGGTGGTGGCGGCGTCCCCCTGCTGTACATCGACCGCGACCTGCCAGCCGGCGTCGACGAGATGGTCGCCGGGCGCTGCGCCTTCTGCGGCCCGGCACCCGTGGAGTTGGGCGGCGCGATCGGCATCGTGGCCGGGGCCACCCGCTGGGACGCAGCCCGCCTCGATGCCGGGCCGCTGGTGCGGGTGCTCTCGCGCACCGGCATCGGGTACGACAACATCGACGTGGACGCGGCCACCGATCGCGGGATCGTGGTGTGCACGGCGCCGGACGCTCCGACCGTCTCGACGGCCGAGCACACCATGGCGCTGATCCTGGCGGCCGCCAAGCGGCTCGTGCCCAACCAGCTGCGCCTGCGGGCCGGGGGCGGCGACTACGTCCAGGCGAACGACGGCATCGAGCTCGACGGTCGCACGCTCGGCCTGGTCGGCTACGGACGCATCGCCCGGCGCGTCCACCGCGCCGCGGCCGCGCTCGACATGACGGTCATCGCCTACGACCCGTACCTGGATCGTTCCGAATGTCCGGTGGAGCTCGTCGGGTTCGACGAGCTGCTCGCCCGGGCCGAGGCGATCTCCCTCCACGCCCCGTCGACGCCGGCGACCCGCCATCTGTTCGATGCGGCCGCGTTCGCGGCCATGCGGCCCGGTGCGGTCTTCGTCAACGCCGCCCGCGGCGGGCTCGTCGACCACGACGCCCTGCTCGCGGCGCTCGAGTCCGGGCGGGTGGGAGCCGCCGCCCTCGATGTGACCGAGCCCGAGCCCCTACCCGTCGACCATCTTCTGCTGCACCGTGACGACGTGATCGTGACGCCCCACATCGCTTCGGCCACCGACGCCGGCCGGCTGCGCCTGTACCAGCACGCCATCGACAATGCCCTGGCCGTGCTCGCCGGTGAACGACCGACCTTCGTCGTCAATCCCGGGGTGCTGGCCGGAGATGCCGCGTGAGGCCGACGATCGGCGTCGGGGTGATCGGCTTCGGGTGGATGGGCCAGGCCCACAGCCGCTCGTACCTGCGCATCCCGACGCTGTTCCCCGAGCGCACATACGACCCCCGCCTCGTCATCTGCGCCGACAGCGTCGCCGCCCGCCGGGAGGAGGCGGTCGGGTCGTTCGGCTTCCCTGCCGCCACCGAGGACTGGCGGCAGGTGGTGGCCCACCCTGACGTCGACGTGGTCGTCGTCGCTGCGCCCAACATGCTCCACGAGCAGCTCTGCGTCGCCGCCGCCGATGCCGGCAAGCACCTGTTCTGCGAGAAGCCGGTGGGCGGCACGCCGGAGCAGACCGTGCGCATCGCCGCCGCGGCACGTCGGGCCGGCGTGGTCACCGGCGTCGGTTACAACTACCGCTGGGTGCCACTCGTGCTCCACGCCCGGGAGCTCATCGGCGCCGGTCGGCTCGGGGACATCACCAACTACCGCGGCCGGTTCTTCTCGATGTACGGCAGCGACCCGCTCGGTCTCTTGTCGTGGCGGTTCCTGCAGGACCAGGCCGGCTACGGCGTGTCGAGCGACATCCTCAGCCACACCGTCGACCTCGCCCACCTCCTCGTCGGGCCGATCGCCAGCGTCGTCGGCACGCGCGAGACGTTCATCCGGCAACGGCCCCGGGCCCAGCCTGGCGAGGGTTCGCACTACGCCACGGGTCGGCCAGACGACCCCGTCGGCGAGGTGACCAACGAGGACTACGCCGGCGCGCTGGTGGTGTTCGCCAACGGCGCCCGCGGCGCATTCGAGTGCTCCCGCTCGATGGTCGGTCCCGAGAGCCAGATGGCGTTCGAGATCTACGGGACCAAGGGCTCCATCGCCTGGAACCTGGAGCAGCTCAACGAGCTGCAGATCTACCTCGCTGACGACGACGGCGGCTGGCCTCGTGGCTACACCACCGTGTACGGCGGCGACCGCTATCCGTTCCATGGTCACTTCGTGCCCGGCGACGCCAACAGCATCGGCTTCGAGGACGTCGTCACCATCGAGGACTTCGCCTTCCTCACCTCGGTCGCCGCCGGTGAGCAGCACGAGCCGGGCATGGAGGCCGCGCTGGACTACGTGAGTTTCCAGGATGCGTGGTTACGTTCCTGCGACTCGGGGGCGTGGGAATCTGTAACGCGCCTCGGACATGGAGGATCACGATGATCGAGAACCGGACGAAGGCCAAACTGCGGGCGGGCGAGACCGTCTACGGCGTCTTCGCCAAGACGCCCGAGCCGACCATCGCCGAGATTGCGGCCATGTGCGGGTGGGACTTCGTGATCTGCGACTGCGAGCATGGCCCGGCGTCGCCGCGGGAGTTCGAGGGTTTCGCGAGGGCGGTCGAGCTGGGCGGTGCCAGCCCCCATGTCCGGGTGCCAGACAACGACAAGGCGACGATCTTGCGCCTCATGGACGGCGGCGCCCACGGCGTGCACGTGCCATGGGTGAACACCGCGGCTGAGGCCGACCGGGCGGTACGGGCGGTGAAGTACCACCCGCGCGGGGAGCGCGGCCTGGCCGGCACGAGGGCTTCCGACCACGGGCTCGGCGAACCGCTCGGCGACTACATCGTGCGATCCAACGACCAGACGCTCGTCGTGGTGCAGGCCGAGACGGCCGACGCCGTCGCCAACATCGACGCGATCTGCATGGTCGACGACGTCGACGTGGTGTTTCTCGGTCCGACCGACCTGTCGCACTCGCTCGGCCTCGCCGGCCATCTCGACCACCCCGATGTCGTGGCGGCGATGGACGAGGTGGCCGGGGCGTGCCAGCGCCACGGCCTGGCGCTGGGGATCTTCTGCGGGTCGGCCGAGATGGCCGTCCAATGGCTGGACAAGGGCGCCCGGTACATCGTCACCGGGGCCGAGGGATTGATGGCCCGTGCCATGCACTCCTTCTTGGAGGAGGTCCGGCGATGAAGACGGTCCGGGTGACGACCGCGGACGCGATCGTCCGCTACCTCGCCGCCCAGAAGATCGTCATCGACGGCCACCCCCGGCCTTTGTTCCCCGGCGCGTTCGCCATCTTCGGCCACGGCAACGTGACGTGTCTCGGCCCGGCGCTGGAGGCCGTGCAGGATGTGCTGCCGACGTGGCGAGGGCAGAACGAGCAAGGGATGGCCCTCGCCGCCGTCGCCTACGCCAAGGCGATGCGCCGCCGCCAGATCATGGTCGTCACCAGCTCGATCGGGCCGGGGGCGACGAACATGGTGACCGCCGCCGCTGTCGCCCATGCCAATCGGCTGCCCGTGCTCCTCCTCGCCGGCGACACGTTCGCCCACCGCATCCCCGACCCGGTCCTGCAGCAGATCGAGGTGTTCGGCGACCCCTCGGTGACGGTGAACGACGCCTTCAAGCCGGTGACGCGCTTCTGGGATCGCATCGTGCGGCCGGCCCAGGTCGTGCATTCGCTGCCCCATGCGGTGGCAACGATGCTCGATCCGGCGACGTGCGGGCCGGCGTTCCTCGCCTTGCCCCAAGACGTCCAGGGCGAGGCGTACGACTTTCCGGAGCGGCTCTTCGAACCCACCGTGCACGAGATCGCCCGGCCCCGCCCGGACCGCGACCAGGCCGAGCGGGCGGCGACCGCGCTGGCCAGCGCCAGCCGGCCGTTGATCATCGCCGGCGGCGGCGTCCACTACTCCTTCGCCGAGGCCGCGCTGACCGAGTTCGCCGAACGCCACCGCATCCCGGTCGTCGAGACCGTGGCCGGCAAGGCCAGCCTGGTCGCCGCCCATCCGCTGAACGCCGGGCCGATCGGCGTCACGGGTTGCACGTCGGCCAACGAGCTGGCGGCCGAGGCCGACGTCGTGCTCGCCGTCGGCACCCGCCTCCAGGACTTCACCACCGGTTCGTGGACCCTGTTTCGCGATGAGTCCGTGCGCTTCATCGGGCTCAACACCGCCCGGTTCGACGCCGTCAAGCACCTGGGACTCGCGCTCGTGGCCGACGCCAGGGAAGGTCTCGCCGAGTTGGCGGCCCGGGTCGGCGACTGGTCAGCACCCGACGGGTGGGCGGAGCGGGCGGCCACCGAGACGGCGCAGTACCACCGCTACATCGACAAGATCGCCAGCCCGTCGGCGGCGTCGCAGGACGAGAGCCCGACCTACGCCCAGGTGATCGGCGCCATCGACAGGCTCGCCGAGCCGACCGACTACGCGGTGTCGGCGGCAGGAGGGTTTCCTGGCGAGCTCAACAACGGGTGGCGGGCCAAGGGCGTGAACACGTTCGACTCCGAGTACGGCTACTCGTGCATGGGCTACGAGATCTCCGGCGGCTGGGGCGCCAAGATGGCGCTCCCCGAGCGCGAGGTCATCGTGTTCGTCGGCGACGGCTCGTACCTGATGATGAACAGCGACCTGTACAGCTCGGTGCTGTCGGGTCACAAGCTGATCGTCATCGTGTGCGACAACGGGGGGTTCGCGGTGATCAACCGCCTCCAGGTGAACCAGGGCGGAGCCCCGTTCAACAACCTGCTCGTCGACTCCCGCGTGCGCGAAGTCGTCCCTGTCGACTTCGCCGCCCACGCCGCGTCGATGGGTTGTCACGCCGAGTCGGTCGAGTCGATCGCCGAGCTCGAGGCGGCGTTCGGGCGGGCCAGGGCCGCCGATCGGACCACGGTGATCGCCATCAGGACGTCGGCGCACGACTGGACGGAGGGCGGCACGTTCTGGGAGGTCGGCGTGCCCGAGGTGAGCGACCGACCGGCCATCAGCGCGGCTCGTCGCGCCATGGACGCCGGCAAGCGTGACCAGCGCGTCGGCTGGTAGGGCGATGGGCGCGCCGGTTGGGCTCGAGGGCAAGGTGATCGTGGTCACCGGGGGCACCCAGGGGCTCGGCGCGGCCACGGCCCGGTTGGCGGCCGGGCGCGGTGCCGCCGGGGTGGTCGTCGTCGGCCGCCACCC
>JACCUL010000004.1 GCA_013811855.1 Acidimicrobiia bacterium | reverse complement strand
GCGGCGGAGGGGTACACCGACGCCGAGACGGTGCCGCTCGTCGTGGCCCCCGACGGGTCGGTGAGCGAGCTGTTCGGCACCGCCGACTGGGACGGCGCGGTGCTCTTGCACGACGTCGAGATTGTCGACGGGCGCGAGCTACTCCTGTTCAGCCTTCAGGTGGGCTGGCAGAACCCGGATTCGGCGCTCGAGACGCTCTACGTGGTCGATCTCGGCTCTGGCGAGCGCACCGAGGTCGGCATCGTCGGGGAGTGGGAGGCAGGCACCAGCCGGCTCCACCTCGCCACGACGGGGCTGATCGCCGGTCGGGCGCAGGCGGGAGCGCGGAGCTCGGCCCTGTTCCTCGCCGTCCCCGGTTCGCCGGCCGCATCACAGCCGGTTCCGACACCGGGCGACCTCGGGCTCCCGGAGTACGAGACCGAGTGCCGGTGCCCCATCGGCTTCACCGTCGCTCCCGACGGCACGACGTTCGCGTGGTTCGAGCAGTACGAGCCCGAGCAGTTCGAGCTCGTCGTCCGCACGATCGACGGCGACGAACAGCGATCACGGGTCGACGGTTCCGTCAGCGCCGCGGTCGCCGACGACATCGACCTCGGTACTGCCTCGATGACGATCAATCACACCGCGACCGGCGACCCCGTCATGCCCCCGGTGATCTTCACGAGCGGAGGAGCCGGCTCGACAGTCTTTCTCGATGGCCTCGTCGCAACGATGCCGCCGGGTACGGCCCCGGCCGCTCCGGCGCCGCCGGTGATTGCCGTCAGCGCCCCGGAGGGGGTCGCCCTCCACGACGAGGCGGGCGAGCCGTTCGAGACGATCGACGAGATCATGTCGATCGCCCTGCCCCTGGCGGACGGCCGGATCGTCGGCCAGCGCGAGACGGGCGTCAGCGGTGGCCAGTGGTCGGCGCCCGACACCACGCCGTTCATGTGGAATCCCGACGGGACGACCTACCCGCTGTTCCCCGACCCCGGCGACACCCAGGCGTTCACGGAACTGCACGATGTCGCCACCGTCGACGGCCGGACGTGGATGTTGTACTCGACGAACGACGACAACCAGAACCCTGAGCAGTACGCCGAGCACCTCTACGCCTACGAGCTCGGCGGTATCGGGTCGCACCTCGAGCTGGGGCAGATCGCCGGTTGGGAGGGCGGCACGAGCCGCCTGCACCTGGCGACGAACGGCCTGATCGTCGGGGAGGCGTACGCGGAGGCCGTCCACGGCATGCTCGTGATGGCCGTTCCCGGCTCGCCGGCGGCCGCGTTCGTCGAGGAGCTGCGGCCGGGGCGACTCGGGCTCGAGCGGTCGTACTTCGACTGCACCGACTGCCCCCGGAGGTTCACGACGTCGACCGACGGCTCGCTGCTGGCGTGGCTGGACGGCGACGAGATCGTGCGGGTCCCGCTCGGCCCCGACGGGACGCCCGGCGAGCCCACCCGCGAGGCGGCGCCGGTGGGTGCCGATGGTTTCCCCGCCGACCTCGACCTCGGTGGCGACGGCACGACGTACGTCGTGTCGTACTGGTCCCCGCTGTTCGACCCGGTCGACCCCCCGGCCAACCCGATCCTCGTCGACGCCGACGGCCAGGCGACGGCGCTGATCGGCCTCAGCGCCACGGTGGGCTAGGCCGCGCGACCCCCCAACGGCAGCGGCCCGGACCGAGGTCGGACCGGGCCGTGATGCGGAGCGTTGCAACCCCTAGAAGTCCATGTCGCCGCCGCCACCACCCATCGAGGGGGCGGACTGCTCGGGCTTGTCGGCGATGACGGCCTCGGTGGTGAGGAACAGGGCGGCGATGGACGCCGCGTTCTGCAGTGCCGAGCGGGTGACCTTGGCGGCGTCGATGATGCCGATCTTGACGAGGTCCTCGTAGTCGCCGGTGGCGGCGTTGAGGCCCTCGGCGCCCGAGAGGTCCCGGACCCGCTGCACGACGACGCCGCCTTCGAGGCCGGCGTTCTCGGCGATCTGCTTGATCGGGGCCTCGAGGGCCTTGCCGACGATGCGGGCGCCAGTGGCCTCGTCACCCGACAGCGCGTCGGCGGCCTTGGCCACCGACATCTGGGCCCGGAGCAGTGACACGCCACCGCCGGGCACGACGCCCTCCTCGATGGCGGCCTTGGTCGTCGACACGGCGTCCTCGATGCGGTGCTTCTTCTCCTTCAGCTCCACCTCGGTGGCGGCGCCGACCTTGAGCACGGCGACACCGCCGGACAGCTTGGCCAGCCGCTCCTGCAGCTTCTCACTGTCGTAGTCGGAGTCGGTGTTCTCGATCTCGGTCTTGATCTGGTTGATCCGGCCCTTGATGTCGTCCTCGGTGCCGCCACCTTCGACGACCGTGGTCTCGTCCTTGGTGATGATGATCCGCTTGGCCGACCCGAGCAGGTCGAGCGTGACGTTCTCCAGCTTGAGGCCGACCTCTTCGCTGATGACCTGGCCGCCGGTGAGGATCGCCATGTCCTGGAGCATCGCCTTGCGGCGCTCGCCGAAGCCCGGCGCCTTGACGGCCGCCGACTTGAACGTGCCGCGGATCTTGTTGACGACGAGCGTGGCGAGCGCCTCGCCCTCGACATCCTCGGCGATGATGACGAGCGGGCGACCGCCCTGCATGACCTTCTCCAGCACGGGCACGAGGTCCCGTACGGACGAGATCTTCGAGGAGACGAGCAGCACGTACGGCTCGTCGAGGCTGGCCTCCATGCGCTCGGCGTCGGTCACGAAGTACGGCGAGATGTAGCCCTTGTCGAAGCGCATGCCCTCGACGAGGTCCATCTCCATGCCGAAGGTCTGGCTCTCCTCGACGGTGATGACGCCGTCCTTGCCGACCTTGTCGATGGCCTCGGAGATCATCTGACCGATCTCGTCGTCGGCGGCGGAGATGCCGGCGACCTGGGCGATCTGGTCCTTGGAGTCGACCTCCTTGGCGAGGTCCTTGATCGACTCGACGGCGGCGTCGACGGCGGCCTCGATGCCCTTCTTGAGGCTCATCGGGTTGGCGCCGGCGGCCACGTTGCGCAGGCCCTCGCGGACCATCGCCCAGGCGAGCACGGTGGCGGTGGTGGTGCCGTCACCGGCGACGTCGTCGGTCTTCTTGGCGACCTCCTTGACGAGCTCGGCGCCGATCTTCTCGAACGGGTCCTCGAGCTCGATCTCCTTGGCGATCGACACGCCGTCGTTGGTGATCGTGGGCGCACCCCACTTCTTCTCCAGCACGACGTTGCGGCCCTTGGGCCCGAGCGTGACGCGCACGGCGTCGGCGAGCTTGTTCATGCCGGCTTCGAGCCCGCGGCGGGCTTCGGCGTCGAACGCGATCTGCTTGGCCATCTGTTGGTCCTCCGTTGGACGGTTGTCGGAGCGTTGGTGCCGGGACGAGGCGTTAGCACTCGACCAGGCAGAGTGCTAGCACTCTACGCCCTCGACTGACAGGCTTCAACCGCGCGCTGATGGAGCCGACGACGAGTGGCCCCCGCCGGGACGCGCGCTATCCGCCGGCGACGGCCGGGATGATGCTGACCGTCTGGCCGTCGGGGACTTTGGTGTCGAGGCCGTCGAGGTAGCGCACGTCGTCGTCGTCGACGAAGAGGTTGACGAAGCGGCGGAGGTTGCCGTCGTCGTCGAGCAGCCGGTCGCGGAACCCGGCGTGGGCGGCGTCGAGGGCACCGATGACGTCGGCCAGCGTGCCCGACGGGACCTCCACCGTGGTCGTCCCACCGGACAGCGGGCGGAGGGTGGTCGGGATGCGTACCGTCACGGCCATAGGGTCGAAACCCTACCGGCCGAGTCAGGATTCTGACGTGGGTACGGTGCGCGACGATGCGCGTCGTCGTGGCGATGGACAAGTTCCGCGGCACCGCCACCGCCCACGAGGCCGTGGCCGCCGTCGGGCACGCCGTGTGGGAGCTCGGCCATGACGTCGACGAGGCGCCGATGTCCGACGGCGGCGAAGGCCTGCTCGACGTGCTCGGCGGCGCCAACCGCACGACCATGGTCATCGGGCCGCTGGGCGAGCCGGTCGAAGCCCCGTGGCGACTGGAGCGCCGCACGGCCGTCATCGAGATGGCCCGCGCCAGCGGCCTGGCCCTCGTCGGCGGGCCGGAGGGCAACGACCCGATGCAGGCGTCGACGATCGGCACCGGCCAGCTCATCGACCGGGCGCTGGAGCAGGGAGCCCGGTCGATCGTCGTCGGACTGGGTGGCTCGGCGACCACGGACGGCGGGCTCGGCGCCATCCAGGCGCTGCGCAGCCCGTCCCGGTTGCAGGCCGTCGACGTCGCCGTGGCCTGCGACGTGCGGACCGCGTTCATCGACGCGGCCTCGGTCTTCGCTCCCCAGAAAGGCGCCGGGCCGGCCGAGGTCTCGATGCTCACGGCCCGGCTGCAGGCGCTCGCCGAGCGGTACGCCGAGGACTACGGGGTCGACGTTCGGGAGCTGGAGAGTGCCGGCGCGGCCGGCGGGCTGGCCGGCGGGCTCGCCGCCCTCGGCGCCCGGTTGGTCGGTGGCTTCCAGCTCGTCGCCGAGCACCTCGACCTGGAGGAGCGCATCGCCGGCGCCGACCTGGTCGTCACCGGCGAGGGCCATCTCGATGCGCAGAGCTTCGACGGCAAGGTGGTCGGCGGCGTCTGTCAGCTCGCCGCCGCGGCCGGCCGGCGGGTGATCGTCATCGTCGGCGGCGCTGATTCGGCTGGTGCGGCGGAGCTGCCGCTCGCCGTCGAGCTCGTGTCACTGGTCGACCGATTCGGCGCCGAACGAGCTCATCGCGAGACCAGGACGTGCCTGACCGCAGCCGCGACCCATGCGCTCACCGGCACCCGCTGACACGATCTGGGTGCGATTCGTCTCGATCCTGCGACGCTGGCGCGCCCAGATCGCGACGCGGGGCGCTCCGCACCCAGATGTGGGCTGGCGCGTCAGGGCGCGCTGGTAGTGGCGCCGCCGGACGCGTCCGGCGGGGTGACGGCCTCGGGGTTGAGATCCTCGAGCGACTGTCCGGCCGTGTCGGAGCCGAGCATCACGAGCACGGCGGCGCGGCCGATGTCCTCGTCCTGCACGGGGATCTCGGCCGGCATGCGCCGCACGGTCGCCCCGCCGAGGTCGGCGGCGACGAGCTCGGCCACGCCGCGGTTGGACCCGCCGCGGACGAAGAAGACCATCGTCTCGTCGAGGTCGGGGCCGGTGCCGTTCGTCGGCTCGGCCATCCGGTACCCCGCGCTCTCCAGCGCGTTGGTCATCTGCTGGGCCGACCCGTCGACCCCACTGGCGTTGGCCAGGATCACGACGGCGGCGTCCTTTGGGGGGCTCGTGACCGACGGCGGTGTCGACGACGCCGGATCGGAGCTCGAGCCGCCGGGAAGCGACGTGGTCGACGAGCCGCCCACGCTGGTGTCGCGCGGGCCCGGGTTGGTGACGCCGTTGGCGCCGTCGTCGTCGAAGATGTTGCGCAGGATCAGGAAGCCGGCCACGACGGCGACGACGGCGAGCACGATGCTCAGCGTCGAGCCGACCGGCGACCCCGAGTCGCCGACCCGCGGCGGACGTCGCGTGCCCCGTTCGGGTTGCCCTGGACCCGGGCCGTCTGGAACGTCGGTGCTCATGTGGCCTGCGCCTCCGTGCTGGTGATCGATCGCATCCGGGAGCTCGAGCACCCGATCAACGGGAGCGAGCGTAGTCCGGCCCCGGCCGCCGATCGGGGCACTCCGTGAAGGCGCTTCCTGTACGGGTATCGTCCCCGGCCGCATGGACGCCCGGACCGAGGAGGGTGCGTCACGACCGTTCCTGATCGGCGTGGCCGGCGGCTCGTCGTCCGGCAAGACCACGATCGCCGAGCGGCTGACCGAGCTGTCCGGCGAGCGCCATGTCGCGCTGATCAAGCTCGACTCGTATTACGTCGATCTCAGCGACCGATCGCTCCAGGCACGGTCGGCGTTCAACTTCGACCACCCCGACGCCTTCGACTGGCCGCTGCTCAACGACCACCTCGCCGCCCTCACGGCGGGCGCTGCCGTCCCGGTCCCGGTCTACGACTTCGTGCAGTTCAACCGCACGGGCGAGACCCGGCTCGTGCACCCGGCGCGGATCGTCGTCGTCGAGGGGATCCTCGTGCTGTGGGAGCCGGCGCTACGGGAGCGCTTCGACCTCAAGGTGTTCCTCGACACGGCGCCGGACCTGCGGCTGATCCGTCGGCTCCACCGTGACGTCAGCGAGCGCGGCCGCACGACCGACAGCGTCATCGAGCAGTACCTCGCCACGGTGCGACCGGCGCACGAGCAGTTCATCGACCCGACCAAGCGCTACGCCGACGTGATCGTGCCCGAGGGCGGCCTCAACCGGCCGGCGCTCGACATGCTCCTGGCCCGCGTCCGCGAGCTCGCCGGGACGGACTGACGTCAGTACCGCCGGCGGCGGCGGAACGGCGAGAGGGTCTGCAGCACCACGAGCAGGGCGATCGCGCCCAGCGCCGCCACGAAGACGGTCCGCAACGAGAACTCGTCGAGCGGGCGGGCGTCGATGGCCTGCATCACGGCCCCGGCGATGACCGCGCCGAGCACCCCGATCACGATGGTGTAGATGCAGCCGCTGCGGTCGTCACGGGTGACCCAGCGGGCCACCAGGCCGGCGACGAACCCGGTGACGATCCATGCCAGGAGCGATCCCACGGCCGGCGACGGTACTGCGCCGTGATGTGAAGATGGGCCACGGGAGGTTCCCGTGGCCCGTCACGCGTCCATCGATCACACCGACCGGCGCCCGCCGCGACCGGCGTCGGCCATCGC
>JACCUL010000550.1 GCA_013811855.1 Acidimicrobiia bacterium | reverse complement strand
GTCGAAGCCCTGGGGCGTGTCGGGCACGATGTTGCGGGCGTTCTCGGCGTGCAGCTGGAGCACCGGGTCCAACGTCGTGTGGATGCGCAGGCCACCGCGGTACAGGACCGAGGAGCGCTCCTCAGGGGTCTCGCCGAGGATGTCGGAGCGGTTCAGCAGGTAGTCGCGCAGCGCCTCGGTGTAGTACGTGCGAACGTTGGCCCGCTCCGGGATCGTGGTGACCCGCTCGGGCAGCACGAAGTCGTCACCGATGCGCTCGGCTTGGCGCTCCGTGTAGTAGCCCTCGTCGACGAGGCGATCGAGCACCTGGGCGAAGCGGGCGCGGCTGCGCTCGGGCTCATTGATCGGGTCGTAGCCCGACGGTGACCGCACCAGCCCGGCCAGGAACGCCGCCTCCGTGAACGTCAGCTCGCCGGTCGTCTTGCCGAAGTAGGTCTCGGCGCCGGCCTGGATGCCGTACGCGTTGTTGCCGAAGAACACGGTGTTCAAGTAGCGCTGGAGGATGACCTCCTTGCTGTAGGCCCGCTCGAGCAGCAGCGCGTAGTGGACCTGCAACAGCTTGTAGCGACCGTCGCGCTCGAGCCCGCCGAGGAAGTCGTTCTTGACGACCTGCATCGTGATCGTCGACGCGCCCTGCTGCGGTGCGTCGGAGGCGAAGTTGGACAGCGTCGCCCGGATGAAGCTGCGCACGTTGACGCCGTCGTGCTCGTAGAAGGCGGCGTCCTCGACGGCGAGAAAGGCCTTGATCACCCGGCGCGGGACGTCGTCGAGCTCGATCGGCTGGCTGTTCTCCTGCTCGAACACGGCGATCTCGTTGCCGGCGACGTCGTACACGTAGGACCGCTGCGCCAGCGGCGCAAAGGCTGGCAGCGCCACGGGCCGCTCATCGTGGGCGTTCGTCGCATGCCAGACGCGCGGGGCGATGCCAACGACCACACCCGTCGTCAGCAGTGCCCCCGCCGCCACGACGAGCGCCAGCCGGGCGATCCAGGACAGTTGGCGCACAGTGCCGATCACGCTACCTGCGCCCCCGTTTCCCGACCGGTCATCACGGTGCCGGGGAACCCAGGTAGCACGTAACCTCCGCCGCCGTGACCGCAACCACGCGACCGTTCCGCTTCGGCGTCCAGCTCTCCGGGCCACCCGACGCGACGCGGTGGGTCGAACAGGCCCGCCGCATCGAGGAGCTCGGCTACGCCACGATCACGATGCCCGACCACTTCTCGGACCAACTCGCACCAATGCCGGCGCTGGCCGTGGTGGCGGCGGCGACCGAGCGGGTGCGCATCGGCGCCCTCGTGTTCGACAACGACTACCGCCACCCGGTCGTGCTGGCCAAGGAGCTGGCGACGCTCGACGTCCTGAGCGGCGGCCGGGTCGACATCGGCCTGGGCGCCGGCTGGATGGAGAGCGACTACACCTCAGCGGGCATCCCCTACGACCGCCCCGGCGTGCGCATCGACCGCTTCGAGGAAGGCCTCGCCGTCATCAAGGGCGCGATGGGCGACGGCGCGTTCTCGATCGAGGGCCAGCACTACCGGATCACCGACTACGACGGGCAGCCCAAGCCGTTGCAGCGCCCGCACCCGACGGTGCTGATCGGCGGCGGGGGCCGGCGGATGCTCGGCATCGCCGCCCGGGAGGCCGACATCGTCGGCATCAACGGTTCGCTCCACGCCGGCGTCGTCGGGCCCGAGGCGATCGCCACGATGACCTTCGAGGCCGTCGTCGAACGGCTCAACTGGGTGCGCCAAGCCGCCGGCGACCGCGTCGGCGACATCGAGCTCAACATCCGGACGTTCTTCGTCAGCGTCACCGATGATCGCGAGGCGACGCTCGACCAGGTGGCCGGCTTCGTCGGCGTCGATCCGGCGATGGTGGCGGCGTCGCCGTTCGCGCTGATCGGCAGCACGGCGGCGATCACCGAACAGCTCGTGCAACGCCGTGAGGAGCTCGGCTTCAGCTACGTGATCATCGGCGGCGACGAGGTCGAGGTGTTCGCCCCGGTCGTCGAGGCACTCACCGGCACCTGATCGGTCAGAACTTCCGGTCCTTCTCGATCACGACGATGCCCTCGTCGCTGACCGCGAAGCGCTCGCGGTCGTCGCCCCCGTCGAGGCCGACGCGGGTCCACTCGGGGATCTGGACGTTCTTGTCGACGATGCAGCGGTGCAGGCGGGCGCCGGCGCCGACGCGCACGCCGGGGAAGAGGATGGAGTCAGTCACGTGGGCGTCGTGCTCGACGTAGACGCCGGGCCCGACGATCGAGCGCTCCAGGTGGGCGCCGGAGATGATCGACCCCTCGCACATCAGGCTGCCGTCGACGTACGACGGTTCGCCGCCCGGGCCCCGTGACACCTTGGCCGGCGGGTCGGCGCCGCGGTGCGTGTACACCGGCCACCTCTCGTTGTAGAGGTTGAACACCGGGTGCGGGGCGATCAGGTCCATGTTGGCGTGGTAGTAGGCGTCGAGCGTCCCGACGTCGCGCCAGTAGCCCCGCTCGCGCTCGTCCTGGCCGGGGACGATGTTCGTCGAGAAGTCGTAGGCGTGGGCCACGCCCTGGCGGGTCAGCGCCGGGATGACATGTCCGCCGAGGTCGGTGTACGTGTCGTCCTGCGGCGTGACGACATCGATCAGTGTCGACGTGTCGAACACGTAGTTGCCCATCGACGCCAGGCACCGGCTGTCGTCGCCCGGCATCGTCGGGGGATCATCGACCTTCTCGTGGAAGGCGAGGATGCGGCCCTGGTCGTCGACCTCGATGACGCCGAACTCGCGGGCCTCGTGGCGCGGCACGGGGATGGCGGCGACGGTCACGCCGGCGCCGACGGCCTCGTGGTGCTCGACCATCTGGCGGGGATCCATGCGGTAGATGTGGTCGGCGCCGAACACGCAGACGATGTCGGGGTTCTCGTCGTGGATGAGGTTGAGGTTCTGGTAGATGGCGTCGGCCGAGCCCTGGAACCAGAACGGCCCCCGCCGCATCTGGGCCGGCACCGGCGTGACGTAGTCGTCGAGCAGGGTCGAGAACCGCCACGCCTGGCTGATGTGCCGGTCGAGGCTGTGGCTCTTGTACTGGGTGAGGACGACGATCTTCAGGTAGCGGGCGTTGGCGAAGTTGGACAGCGCGAAGTCGATGAGGCGGTAGCAGCCGCCGAACGGCACGGCCGGTTTGGCCCGGTCGTTGGTCAGGGGCAGCAGCCGCTTGCCCTCCCCGCCGGCCAGGACGATGACGAGGACGTTCGGTTCAGCGGCGGCCATCGCCGCCGAACACTACGGCGCGCTGAGGAGCACCGCCCCGGCGCCCTCGATGCAACAGTCACCCGACGTGCCGACTGGCGCCGTCGACGGGGCGGACCTCCCACCCCGGGACGGCCGGCGACGTGCCGGCACGGCACAGAGCGATCACGGCGCCGCCCCAACCCCCGCCCGTGATGCGGGCCCCGAGCACGGCCGGAGACGAGACCAGCTCCCCCCACAGCTCGTCGACGGCGCGGGTCGACGACTCGAAGTCGTCGCGCAGGCTGACGTGGCTCTCGTCCATCAGGCGCCCCGCGGTGACGACATCACCGGCCGTGATCGCGGCGGCGAAGGCGTGGACCCGAGCGTTCTCGGTCACGACGTGTCGCGCTCGTGCCCGCACGACCGGATCGGCGATGGTCGACACCGTGTCCTCGTCGGCTAGCCGCAGGGGGCCGATCTCGCCTTCGGCCCGGGCCAGCTCACGGGTGCGCATCGTGTAGCCCGAGTGCTCGAGTGATCGCGTTCCGGTCGAGACGACCATCCACGCCACCTCATCGGACGGGGGCAGGGCCACGGCGCGGACGGTGACCGCGTGGCAGTCGAGGAGCAAGGCGTGCCCGGCGACGCCGCCGATCGAGGAGATCTGATCAAGGATCCCCGTCGGCACCCCGCGAGCGGAATGCTCGGCGGCCTGGCACAGGCGGGCCAGGGCGACCGGGTCCGAGGTCTCGGCACCGAGGGCCAGCGCGCACGCCACCTCCAGCGCCGCGCTCGACGACAGCCCCATGCCGGCCGGGATCGTGGAACGCACCGTGCCGACGAACCCTGCGACAGGACGCAGTTGCTGGACGACCGCGGCGACGTACCGCCCCCACGCCGGCTCGGTCTGATCCGGGACGACGACGTCCAGCGGCACGACCGCCTCGGCGGGCTCGTCGGCACTGGACAGGCGCACATCGGTCCGGCCGGGCACCGTCACGCCGGTGACGGTGATCCAACGGTCGATCGCCATCGGCAGGCAGAACCCGCCGGTGTGATCGGTGTGGTCGCCGATGATGTTGACCCGCCCGGGAGCCGTGGCCACGACCCCGGCGGCGCTCGCTGCGCTCACGCCGGGCCGGTGATCGTCCGCATCCGGACGCCCGACCAGTCGAGCGCCGGTGCCTCAACGGCGGCGAGCGTGGTGGCGATGTCCTCGGGCACCGTGTCGTTGATGAAGACGCCGAGGGCCGTCTCGACACTGGCCCGCACCTTCAGGCGGGCCGCGTTGCGGTGTGGCGGCAGCAGCTCGACGTGCAGGTGCCAGTCCTCGACCTGACCGTGCCCGGCCGCCGGTGCTTCCTGCACGCACATCAGGTACGGCAGCGCGAAGTCCCACATCGCGTCGTAACTGCGCACCACCTCCGAGAGTGACTGCACGAGGTCGAGCGCGGCCGCATCGTCCAGATCGGCCAGCCGGCCCACGCCGTGGTGCTTGGCCCGCACGTGGACCTCCAGCGGCCAGCGGGCGGCGAACGGCACGGCCGTGACGAAGTGCTCGGTGTCGTGGATCACCCGCCCGCTGACGCCGTCGTCGAGCACCAACGTGCACCCGAGGCACGTCCCGTCGGTTCGACGGTGGTCCCGGTGGGCGGCCAGCTTGTTCTCGATCACCGGCGGCAGATGATCGAGCGCGTAGATCTGCCCGTGGAGGTGAGCCAGCGTCGCGCCGACGTCGTTGCCGTGGTTCTCGAACGCCATCACGTACGCGTGGCCCTCGGCCCACAACGCTGCGGCGCGGTCCCGCCAAACCGCGATCACGTCGGCGAACTGCTGCGGTGACAGGTCGCCGATGCCGACGACGTGCTCTGGCGTGTAGACCACGACCTCGCACCGGCCGTGCGACGACGCCACCAGAGCACCCGAAACGTCGGGAGCGAACGGCGACAGCGACGGGAACCGGTTGTCGAAGACGGCGACGTCGAACATGCCAGGCAGCTCGCCACCGCCCGGGCACAGTGGACAGCTCGGCGCCTGCTCACCGTTGACCGCGGCGCTCGGACGGACGTTGCGCGTCGGCGACACCAGCACCCACGTCGCGGTCAGCCGATCGAACCGGCGGTGCAGGTGCGACGGGTCGTGACCGTTGTCGGCCGGTTGGCGGGCCAACTCCCCGACCGTCTCGTCGGCGATGTGGCCGTAGAGGTGGAAGGCTCGCCCGTCGGGATGGACGAGGTCGTGGCGGGCGAGGGTGACCGGGCGGACGGCGCTCACTGGTGCGTTCCCCACGCAGGCGACGGGTTCGGCATGTGCTCGCTGACCGGGCACCAGTGAGCGCCTCGCCGCTTCGCGGCAAAGAAAGCACCGTCATGCCGGAGCTCGCTCCGCTCGCTCACTGGGCGCCTCCGTCGGGGCTGCGCCCCTTCGTCGAGCTCGCCAGCAGGCGCAGGAGCACGACCGATTCGGGCGCCACGGCCGGGAGCTGGACGCCGTGCGCGGCGAGCTGGCGGCCGGTCATCTCGAGCCCGTCGGCGATGGGGAGCCGATCGCGGTTCAGCCGGTCCGCGGCGCCCCCCGGGGTGCGCAGCAGGGAGATCTCGTAGCACGTGTCGGCGTCGAGCGCGGGCAGCCGCACCGGTGCCGGCACGAGTGCCGCCGCCGTCGCCAGCTGGACGTAGGCGATCAGCGCCTCGCGCCGATCGGGGGCGACGACGCCGTGGACGAGCGCCGCCGGATCGGGATGGTCGAAGCGCACCGTGTCGCCGCCGTGCAGCAACGGGCGCAACTCGCGGTACAGCGCCACCCATGCCGCCAGCTCGCGCTGCTCGTCGTCGTCGAGCTCGAGCAGGTTCCACTCGATCCCGAAGTGGCCGAACAGTGCCGTGGCGGCGCGGAACGACAGTGTGTGGGTGCGCCCCGTCGTGTGCGCCCGCGCCGGCCCGACGTGCGCTCCCATCACCTCAGGTGGGAGCAGCATCGAAACCGCCCGCTGGATGGTCTGGCGCTCGAGCGCGTCGTTGCAATCGCTCGTCCACACTCGCTCCGTCCGCTCGAGGATGGCGAGGTCGATGCGCCCGCCGCCCGACGCGCAACTCTCGAACTCGACGCTGGGGTGGCGGCCCCGCAGCTCGTCGAGCAGGCGGTAGACGGCGAGGGTCTGGGCGTGCGTCCCCGCCCGCCCGTCGGCGCCGCTGGCCTGGGTGTGATCGCGGTTCATGTCCCATTTCACGAACGCGATGTCGTGGTCGCTGAGCAAGGCATCGAGGCGGGCCGCCACCTCGGCGAACGCCTCGCCCCGAGCGAGGTCGAGCACGAGCTGCTGGCGGCCGAGCACCGGCTCGTACCCGTCCGTCGCCAGTGCCCACTCGGGATGCGCACGGTAGAGATCGCTGTCGGGGTTGACCATCTCCGGCTCGACCCAGATGCCGAAGTCCATCCCGAGCGCGCGCACGTGGTCGATGAGCGGACCAAGGCCGTCGGGGTGGGCCTCGGGCGACACCCACCAGTCACCGAGGCCGGCGCGGTCGTGGCGGCGCCCGCCGAACCACCCGTCGTCGAGCACGAACCGCTCGACCCCGATCCCGGCGGCCCGCTCGGCCAGCCGGAACAGCACGTCGCGATCGTGGTCGAAGTAGACGGCTTCCCAGGTGTTCAGCACGACGGGACGGGGACGCGTCCTGTGCGCCGACTGGGCCCGGACGTAGCGGTGATACACGTGCGCCGCCGGCGTGAGTCCGGAGGTAGCGTGGACAGCGACGACCCACGGCGTCTCGTAGCGACCGCCGGGTGCCAGCACCACCTCGCCGGGGTGCAACAGCTCGCCGAGCTGCACGTACCCGCGCCCGTCGGCGAGCCGATCGGCGACCGTGCGGGCGTTGCCGCTCCACGCGAGGTGGGCGCCCCACACCTCGCCGAACTGCTCGCCGAACCCGGCGGTGCCGAACCACACGAGCGGGGGGTGCTCGTGCGATGTGCGGCCGCGCCGGTTCTCGGCGAGGTGGGTGCCGACGGTGAACGGAGCGCGCTGCAGGTGGAGCTCGCGGCACCAGCGCCCATGCAAGAGCAGCAGTTCGGTGGCGTGGGCGACCGCGGGCAGCGCGACGCACAGATCGTCCAACCAGTAGTCCCTGCCGTCGCTCCTGTTGACGGCCACCGCCCGCGCCCGCAGGACCCCGGTGTGGTGCAGTTCGATCTCGCAACGCACGCCGAGCTGGGCAGTGTCGTCGACCGCGTCGACGCAAACCGACCGTTCCTGCGCCGTGACGTCGGTGGTGACGAAGCGCGGCGACCACGCCGACCCGTCGGCCCGCCGGCCCGACCAGCCCGGGCGGCCGGGGAACCCCGAGCCGTGCTCGGGCACGAGCGTGAGTGGGGCCACGGCGTCGAGCCCGCCCGCCGTCACCGGCCGGCGCGCCGCGTCGATCAGGGCCCCCAGCGACCCGTCGGCCGGGCCGAGGTCGACGCCCCAGTGGACGATGGTCGGCGCGCCCGTCGAGCAGTCGACGAGGACGCTCGTCTCGCCGTCGTGGAGATGGACGACGTCACCGGCGGCGCGCACGCCTCAGCCCTTGCTGGCACCGAGGGTGAGGCCGCTCACGAACTGTCGCTGGAGGAGCAGGTAGACCAAGATCGTCGGGAACGCGACGAGCATCGACCCAGCGGCGACGAGGTTGTCGTTCGTGAAGAACTGGCCGCCGAGGTTGGCCAGCGACGACGTGATCGGCCGGTCGGCGCCCTGGTTCTCGAGCAGCACGGCCCAGAAGAAGTCGTTGAACACCCACGTGAACTCGAGCGTGGCGAGGGCCGCCAGCGCCGGCCGGCACAGTGGCAGCGTCACCTGCCAGAACTGGCGGAGCACGCCGGCGCCGTCGATCATCGCCGCCTCGGTCAGCTCCGCCGGCAGCGTCTTCATGTAGTTGCTGAGCACGAACGTGCAGAACCCGATCTGGAACGCGACGTGGATCGTCACGAGACCGGCCGTGCTGCCGAGCATGTAGCCCGTGTCGCTCAGGAAGCCCGGCAACGGGATGCGCTTGTACATCTGGAACAGGGGTTGGGCGATCACCTGCTGCGGCAGCAGGTTGCCGGCCGTGAACAGCAGCAGCAGCACGATGTTGAGGCGCCACGTGAAACGGCTGACGCCGAACGCGACGAGGCTCGACAGCAGCAGCGTGATCAGGACGGCCGGGATGACGATCAGGGCGGTCATCCAGTAGTGGTGCCGCATCTGGCCCTGACCCCAGGCGTCGCGGTAGTTCTGCAACGTCAGCGTGTCGGGCAACGACAAGAAGCCCTTGCGGCTCGTCTCGTCGTACGGCCGCAGCGACGAGTAGATGGCACCGACGACCGGGATCAACCAGCCGATGGCCATGACGATCAGGAACAGGTGGAGACCCCCGCGCATCACCCGATCGCGGGTGCGCACGCGGGGGCGGTTGTCCGGAGTGGGGGAGAACACGTCGCCAACGACGGCGAGGGTCACTGGTGCACCATCTCGACGATGCGAGCGAGCGAGCGCCAGCGAGAGAGCGGCCAGCGACGGCCTGCGTGGCCGGGGAACGCAGTGAAGGTCATGATCGTCGCTCCTGGCGGATGTTGTTGGCGAGGTACCAGATGATGAAGCCGAGGCACAACAGCAGCAGGATCACGCCGTAGCCGGAACCCCGGCCGACGTTGCCGCCGCCCTCACCGATCAGGTTGTCGGTGACGAGGATCGACAGCAGATCCATCCCGCGCGGTGACTTGAGTGCGAAGACGATGTCGAACGCCCGCAGGGCCTCGATGACGGTGATCACGCCGACCACGACGTTGATCGGCTTCATCGCCGGGAACACGACCCGGCGGAAGGCCTGCCACTCGTTGCAGCCGTCGATCGCCGACGCCTCTCGCAACGAGGGGTCGACGCTCTTCAGGCCGGCGAGGTACAGGACCATGATGTACCCGACGTGCCGCCATGCCATGGCGACGAGGATGGCGAGGAAGTTCTTGGAGATCCCGTAGTCGCCGAAGCCGAACGCGTGCGTCTGGTCCCCCAACCAGTCGATCTGCTCACCGCTGCCCGTCCGGCCGAGCACGGTGCTGATCACGCCCTGGCTGGGCGAGTACATCACGCTCTTCCAGATGAACCCGACGACCGCCAACGACAGCACGACGGGCAGGTAGTAGATGCTCTGGTAGATCCGCCCGCCACGCAGGTTCTTGTCGAGCAGGTAGGCCAGCAACACGCCGAACGCCGTCGGGCCGACGAAGAGGAACACGACCAGGAACCCGTTGTTGATCCCCGCGCTGACCACGTCGCTGCGGAAGACCGTGAAGATCTCCCAGTAGTTCTGGAACCCGACCAGCCCGATCTGGGAGACCGGCGACAGTCCGTCCCAGTCCGTGAACGACAGGACCACCGTGGCGATCGCCGGGATCCACACGAACACCAGATGGATGAGGGTGGGAATCCCGACGATCAACCAGAGGACGCTCTTATCGCCTCGGGTGAGCTGCGAGAAGCGACGCCGCTCGCCACGCCGATCGAAGGTCGTGGTCGCGCCAACCGTCGTCGCACCGCGCTCCTGGAGCTCGCTGCGATCACTCACTCGAAGATGGCCTGCTTCCTGGCCTCGACGTCGTCGAGGATCGAATCGATGCTGCCGGGGTCGGCGAGGAAGTCGGCGAGGGCGTCGCCCATCACGTTCGACGCGAACTCGGGGTTCGTGTCGCGGTCGAGGAACTGGGCGATGTTGGCCGTCGAGCTGATCAGCTCGGCCGACTTCTCCTGCAGCGCGGTGTAACCGGACGTGTCCGCTTCCGTGCTGGCGGCGACGCTGCCGGGGTTCTCGGTGAGGAACGCGATGGCCGCCTCTCCCGTGCCCAGGTAGGCCAGGAGCTCCTTGGCCGCTTCCTCGTTCTTCGGCGCGGCCGCCATCATGAACCCGTCGATCGGGGCGTCGATGGAGTCGGTGCCGTACTCGTCGTTGATGGCCGGGAAGGGGAAGAAGTCGAGATCGTCGAGGCTGTCGGCGAACTGCTCGCTGACGAACGTCCCGAGCAGCATCATGCCGGTCTCGCCGCTCTTCATCGCCGTCGCCGCCTCCTGCCACGTGCGCCCGTTGGGACCACTCTGGTGGAACGGCAGGAGGTCGCCGAAGGCCGCGAACACGGCCTTCACCTCATCAGACGTCCAATCACCATCGCCGGCCATCAGGTCGACGTGGAACTGGTAGCCGTTGATCCGCATGTTGAGGATGTCGAACGTGCCCATCGCCGGCCACTTGCCGTCGTTGCCGAGCGAGAACGGGGTCACATCGTCGGTCATCATCTGGTCCGCCAGACCCATCAGCTCGTCGAGCGTCGACGGGACGGCGTACCCCTTCTCCTCGAAGAAGCTCGGCCGGTAGTGCACGGCCCACGGGTAGTTGTAGAGGGGGACGAGGTACTGCTTGTTGTCCTCGCCCGTGCTGGCCGCTTTGAAGCCCTCGCTGAAGCCCGTGAGACCGCCCCAGACGTCGCTGATGTCACCGAGCACGCCCTGGGCTGCGAAGTACTGCAGCCGGTACCCGGCGAACCAGGTGATGACGTCGTCGGGCTGCTGCAGATAGTTGGTGATGTTCTCCTGGAACGTGTTGTGGTCGACGGTGTTGACCTTCACGTCGACGTTCTTGTTCGGGAAGCCGGCGATCATGGCGGCGAGCGCCGCCGCCGGGACGGCGTCGCTGTAGTTGCTGCCGAGCGTGAGCGTGCCGGTCGCGGTGCCGCCGCCGCCACCTCCCGTGGTGGTGCCGGCGGTCCCTGGCGTCGGCGTGGTGCCACCGACCGAGGCGGACGTCGGCGAGGTGTCGTCGTCGTCGCCGCACGCCGCGAGCACGGCCGAGACGCCGAGCAGCGCGCCGGCGCCGGCCAGCATCTGGCGGCGCGAGATCGAGCTCGCCGGGAACGCCGACGGAGCCGGTGAACGACGAGTTGGTGTACGAGCCATGGTTCCCCCCATGTGATGGTCTGCGGTCGAGGACTCGCCGGCGAGTCTTCCCCACACCTCCCGCCACGTCAAGACATTTTCCGACAGAAACACTCAAGAGCGGACGGCCAGAGCGCAGATCGACGACGGAGGACCCGGGTTGTTCACGTTCGGCCAATCGATGATCGGATCTGTTGACTTTTCGGACATCGGCGGTGAAGATGCCAGCCGTGGACGACGCCGCCAGGAACTGGCGCCAAGGCGCCGGTGGCAGCGCCCGCCTCCTCGCTCGTGGACGCCGTGATCTCATCCTCGACGAGCTGGGCCGGCGCGGCTCCGTGCGCGTGAGCGAGCTCACCACCCTCCTCGGCGTCAGCGACATGACCGTGCGCCGTGACCTCGACGTGCTGGCGCTCGCCGGCTCGCTGGAGAAGGTCCATGGCGGCGCCACGCTGATCGACGGCGAGTCGGCCCGGTCGATCGAACCGGGGTTCGCGATCAAGTCGAGCAAGCAGACGAGCGAGAAGGAAGCGATCGCCCTGCGGGCGGCGGCGATGGTCCGTCCCGGAACGGCCATCGGACTGACCGCCGGCACCACCACGTGGCACCTCGCCGGCGCGCTCGAAGGCGTCGCCGACCTGATCGTCGTCACCAACTCGATCCGCATCTGCGAGACGCTGCTCGGCTACGAGCGCAACGACCTCACGGTGATGCTCTCGGGAGGCGTGCGCACCCCGTCGGACGCGCTCGTCGGCCCGCTCGCCGTCCAGGCGCTGAGCTCCCTGCACCTCGACCAGGTCTTCATGGGCGTGCACGGCATGAGCGAGCGGGCCGGGTTCACCACACCGAACTTGCTCGAGGCCGAGACCAACAGGACGTTCCGCCAGGCCAGCGAGCACCTCGTGGTGCTCGCTGATCACACCAAGTGGGGCACCGTCGGCCTGTCCACGATCGCGCCGTTGAAGGACGCCAGCGCCGTGGTCACCGACGACCTGATGCCCACCGCCGTGCGGACCATCCTGCGCGAGCACGTGCACGAGCTGGTGATCGCAGAGCGCCAGCCGCCCATCGAAGGGGGAACGGCCACATGGCCACCGTGACGTTCGAGCAGGCCTCCCGGCGCTACCCCGGTCAGGACGCGCCAGCCGTCGATGCGCTCGACCTGCGCGTGGAAGACGGCGAGTTCATGGTCCTCGTCGGGCCGTCGGGATGCGGCAAGAGCACGACGTTGCGGATGCTCGCCGGACTGGAGCCGTGCGATCGCGGCTACATCCACATCGGCGACCGCGACGTCACGATGCTGCCACCCAAGGACCGCGACATCGCGATGGTCTTCCAGAACTATGCGCTGTACCCGCACATGACGGTCGGCGAGAACATCGGCTTCCACCTGCGCATCGCCAAGGTGCCCAAGGACGAGATCGCCCGCCGTGTGCTCGCCACGGCCCAGTTGCTCGATCTCGAGCCGTTCCTGCGCCGCAAGCCGGCCAAGTTGTCAGGCGGCCAGCGCCAGCGCGTCGCCATGGGTCGCGCCATCGTCCGCCAACCCCAGGTGTTCCTGATGGACGAGCCGTTGTCGAACCTGGACGCCAAGCTGCGCGTGCAGACACGCACCCAGATCGCCCAGCTGCAGCGACGGTTCGCCGTGTCGACGGTGTACGTGACCCACGACCAGGTCGAGGCGATGACGATGGGCGATCGGGTGGCCGTGATGAAAGACGGGCTGCTGCTCCAGTGCGATTCACCCAAGGCGTTGTTCAACCGGCCCGCCACCGCCTTCGTCGCCGGGTTCATCGGGTCACCGGCGATGAACTTGATCACCGGCTCCGTCAGCGGCGAGGGCGCCATGATCGGCGAGCTGACGATACCGCTCTCGCCGGAGCAGCGCGCCGCGCTGACCGGGCCGCAGGTCGTCGTCGGCGTCCGGCCCGAGGGCCTCGAGGTGCTCGGCGCGGACGAGCCGGGGATCGACGTCGTCGTCGACGTCGTCGAGGAGCTCGGTTCCGACACGTACCTGTACACGAGCGTGCGGGCGACCGAGCCGCTGTCCGGCGAGACGCACCTGCCGACGACCCTGACCGTGCGGCGCGGTGCGACGAGCGTGCACGCGCGCGGCGAGGAGCTCTCACTGCGGCCGATCCAGAAAGCGCTCCACCTCTTCGACGCGGCGACCGGCGCCCGCTTGCCCGACTGACGTCCACGCATGGATCCGGCATCGCCGCAGCCGTTCCCGCTGTCGCGCTGGTCAACACCAGAGGTGACCGGGTTCGGGCGCCTCGCCATGGCGCCCGGCCTCGCTCCCCTCGACGAGGGTGCCGAAGCGGCAGCGACGACACCGTGGGTGCGCGCGCTCGACGGTCAGTGGCGGTTCCGCCTGCTCGCCCGCCCGGACGATGTCGACGACGACACGCTCGCCGCGGACACCGACGGCGCCGAATGGGGCGACATCACCGTGCCCGGCACGTGGGTCCTGCAGGGCCACGGCGCACCCGTCTACCTCAACGTGCGGATGCCGTTCGCCGGCCAGGCGCCTGCCGTCCCGGCCGACAACCCGACCGGGGTCTACCGCCGGGCGTTCACCGTCGCGTCACGGTGGCGCCGACGGCGCACGATCCTGCGCGTCGGTTCGGCCGACTCGTGCGGGTTCGTGTGGGTCAACGGCACCTTCGTCGGGATGGGCACCGACAGCCACCTGGCCTCCGACTACGACATCACCGCCGCCCTGGTGCCCGGCTCGAACGACATCTGCATCGTCGTGCCGCGCTGGAGCGCGGCGACGTGGGTGGAGGATCAGGACCAGTGGTGGATGCCCGGCCTGCACCGTTCGGTCGAGCTGATCTCGGTGCCGCCGATCGCCCTCGCCGACACGGCGATGGTGCCGGGCCTCGAGGCGGACGGCACGACCGGCACGCTCGACCTCGACATCGCCGTGGACTTCGGCGATCGCCCACCGGCGCCCGTCACCGTGGAGGTGGACGTCGTGTCGATCGCCGGCCGACGCCGCACGATGGCGAGCAGCAAGCCCATCCCCGTGCCGCTCTGGGCGGCCGGCAACGAGGCAGAGCAGGACCGCGCCAGCTACCTGTGGCCGGGCCACCGGGTGCGCCGCCGCATCGCCATCGCCGGCATCGAAGCGTGGAACCACGAGTCCCCGCACCTGTACCGCGCGACGGTGACGCTGCGCGACGACACCGGCGCCGCGCTCGACGTGCGCAGCCGTCGCGTCGGGTTCCGGCGGGTGGAGATCGCCGATCGGCAGCTGCTCGTCAACGGCGTCCCCGTCGTGATCAACGGCGTCAACCGTCACGAGACCCATCCCGATCGTGGACGGACCGTGACCGCCGACGACACGCGCCGTGACCTCGAGCTGATGAAGCAGCACCACGTGAACGCGGTGCGCACCTCCCACTACCCCGATGCCGAGTCGTTCTACGACCTGTGCGACGAGCTCGGCCTGTACGTGATCGACGAGACCGACATCGAGACGCACGCCCGGTGGTTGTCGCTCTGCGACGACCCCGCATATGCGTCGACGTTCCTCGAACGGGCCACCAGGATGGTCCGGCGCGACCGCTCGCACCCGTGCATCATCGCCTGGTCGCTCGGCAACGAGTCGGGCTACGGATCGTCGCACGACGCGATGGCGGCGTGGATCCGTCGTTTCGACCCGAGCCGGCCGCTCCACTATGAGGGCCCGCTGCGCGACGACCTCGACGCGGCCAACCCGGTGAGCGACGTCGTCTGTCCGATGTACGCGTCCGTCGAACGCATCGTGCAGTGGTCCGAGGACGCGCTCGACCGGCACCGGCCACTGATCCTGTGTGAGTACGGGCACGCCATGGGCCAGGCCGGCGGCCTCGACGACTACTGGGCCGTCTTCGGCGTCGAGCCCGGCCTGCAAGGAGGGTTCGTCTGGGAATGGTGCGACCACGGCTTGCGCCGCCGCCGAGACGACGGCACGACGTGGTTCGCCTACGGCGGCGACTTCGGCGAGACCGACCACGACGGGTCGTTCGTGTGCGACGGGCTCGTGTCGCCGGACCGCGAGCCACGGCCGTTGCTCGGCGAGCTCGCCGCGCTCACCCAGCCCGTCGCCGTCGAGCTCACCGACCGGGGCCGACTGCTGATCACCAACCGTCGGTGGTTCACCGACCTGTCCGACCTACGGGCGGCGTGGACGCTCGAGGTCGACGGTGAACCGGTCGAGCGCGGGACGCTCGACATCTCGCGGATCGAGCCCCGGTCGGCACTCGAGCTCGCCGTGCCCACCGCCACGCCGCGCCCCGACGGCGCGGGCCGCACGACGCTCACGATCACGTTCACCCCGACACGGGCGGCCCGCCGCCAGCCGTCGAGGTCATGGGCACGGGCCGGCTGGGTGGCGGCCGTCTGTCAGATCGAGCTGAACCGCCGACCAGCGGCGCCGCGTCCGTCGAGAGCTCGACGGGAAGTCTCGGTCAGCGCCGAGAACGGGATGGTCGTCGGCGACGTCGCCGTCGGTTGGGCCGAGCTGTCGATCTGGCGAGCGCCCACGAGCAACGACGACCCGCCGGGGGCCTGGCGCCAGCGGCCGGCGGCTGCGGTGCGCTGGCGGGAACTGGGGCTCGACCGCGTGACGGCGACCGACATCGACGTGCGATCGCGCCCGGACGGCGTGCGGCGAACGGTCACGTACGCCACTTCCGACGGCGCGTCCATTCGCCATCGCCAGACGGTGCGCGTCGTCGATCGAACGCTCGTGGTCGCCGACGTCATCGGCATCGATCGCTCCGTGCGCGATCTGCCGCGCGTTGGCGTGGTGTTGACCATGCCGCAGACGCTCGAGCGGCTCAAGTGGCTCGGGCTCGGTCCGGGCACCACCTACCCGGATCGGCGCGCCGCGGCCCGGTTCGGGCGCTGGCGGTCGAGCGTCGGCGACCAGCGGCCGCCGTTCATCGTCCCCCAGGAACACGGCCTGCACCTCGACACCGAATGGGTCGAACTGTCGTCGCCGACCACCACGGTTGTACTGCGCGGCGAGCACCCGCTGGCGTTCTCGGCCTCCCACCACACGGCGAGCGCGCTCACCGACGTGCGCAACGACCGCGACCTCGCGACGGGAACGGCCACCATCGTCCACCTCGACGCCGCCCACCGCGGTCTCGGCAGTTTCGCCTGCGGTCCGGACACCCATCCCCGTCACCGCATCGATGGGGGGACGTACCGACTCGGCTGGACGCTGAGCGCCCGCCGGCGCCGGACTCGCTAGACAGCGATTCGCGTGTACAGATCGACGTGCTCGGCCGCCGGCGCTCGCCACGACCAGTCGAGTCCCATCAGGCGTTGGACGAGCGCCACGCGCCGGTCGCCGTCGGCCAGCAGGCGGGCGGCGCGGAACAGGGCGGCGGTGATCGCCACCGGTTCCGGTGACGAGGCCACGACGCCGTTGCCGTCGGCACGCGAGTCGACATCCGGCACGGTGTCGCGCAGACCACCGACGGCCGTGACGACGGGGATGGTGCCGTAGCGCATCGCTTGCATCTGGGCCAGGCCGCACGGCTCGAACCGGCTCGGCATGAGGTACAGGTCGCCACCGCCGAACAGCTGGTGCGCCAGCGCCTCGTCGTATCGCTCGACGAAGGCAAACGATCCCGGATGGTCGGTGGCCAGTGCGGCGAGCGCGCCGGCCAGTGCCGCATCGCCGGCGCCGAGCACGGCGAGGCGCAGCGGGATCTCGGCCAGCACCGGGACCACCGGTGCGACGAGGTCGACACCCTTCTGGCCGGTCAGGCGGGTGACCATCGTGACGAGCGGGACGCCGTCGTCGGGCCAGCCGCAGCGGGCGCCCAGCGCGGCCCGGTTGGCCGTCTTGGCCCCGGCGATCGCCGCCGGGTCGGTGACGGCGTACGTGGTCGGTAGGTGCGCGTCGACGGCCGGGTTCCAGACGTCGGTGTCGATGCCGTTGAGGATCCCGACGAGCCCGGCGCCGCGGAAGCGCAGCAGTGCGTCCAGGCCGAACCCGCCGACCGGCGTGCGGATCTCGTCCGCGTACGACGGCGAGACGGCGACCACGGCGTCGGCGAGCGCGATGCCTCCCGACAGCGGGTTCGTGTTGCCGTACCACTCGTAGTGGTGGGCGCGTGGGCCCATGCCGCTCGTCCAGTGGCCGGTGGTGACACCCTGGTACGCCAGGTTGTGGATCGACAGCACAGTGGGCGGGGCGACCTGGAACGCGGCCAGGACGGTGGCGGTGTGCCAGTCGTTGAGGTGCAGCACGTCGGGTGGGTCCTCGCGAGCGAGGGCGGCCACCGCCTGAGCGAAGGCCAGGAACCGGAGGTCGTTGTCGGGCCAACCCGTGCCGTCACTCTGCAGGTACGGGTGCGGTCGCGCCAGTCCCGGACCGCTGACCAGGTGCAGGCGACCGGCCACCGCGTGGTCGCCGACGCGGACGCCAGCGGGACCGGCCCACGCCGGCACCGCCAGCTCGTGGGACGACTGCTCGGCGAGCTCGGCACCGCCGTAGTCCGGCATGACGATGTCGACGTCGACGCCCTGGCGGCGCAGCTCGGCGGTCAACCCGGCGGCCGCCTGGGCCAGCCCGCCGACCGACGCCACCGGCGCCAGCTCGGCGGTGGCGTAGAGCACGCGCATGGCGATTGTCTAGCCGTCAGCGACGCCGGCGCCGGGCTGCTCGTCTGCTAGCCATCGGTCATGCACATCGGCGCCGTGCTCCCCCACCACGAGATCGGTCGGGATCCCGGCGCGTTGCGCGACTACGCCCAGGGTGTCGAGGCGCTCGGCCTGCACCACCTGCTCGTCTACGACCACGTGCTCGGTGCGGATCGGGACCGGCCGGGCGGGTTCGAGGGGCCGTACGACAAGGACGTCGGGTTCCACGAGCCGTTCACGTTCCTGTCGTTCGTCGCCGGCGTGACCCGCACGCTGGAGCTGGCCACGGCCGTGCTGATCCTCCCCCAGCGCCAGACCGTGCTGGTGGCCAAGCAGGCCGCCGAGCTGGCGATCGTGTCGGGTGACCGGTTCCGCCTCGGCATCGGTGTCGGATGGAACGAGGTCGAGTACGCCGGACTCGGCGTGCCGTTCGCCTGTCGCGGCCGGCGCCAAGAGGAGCAGGTCGGGCTGCTGCGGGCCCTGTGGTCCGAGGAGACCGTCGACGTCGAGGGCGAGTTCCACCGCGTCGAGCGGGCCGGGATCAACCCCCGCCCGGCCCGGCTCATCCCGATCTGGTTCGGCGGATCGGCCCCGGCGCTGCTCGACCGCTGCTCACGGCTCGGTGACGGCTGGCTGCCGCTCGGCTCACCGAGCGACAAGTCGCGAGACCGCATCGCGTTCATCCGTCGCCGCCGTGGGGAGCTCGGCCTGTCGATGGACGGCTTCGAGATCCAGGCCCAGGCGCAATACGCCGGCGGCGATCCGGAGCGCTGGAGGTCCCACCTGGAGCGCTGGCTCGAGCTCGGCGCCACCCGCCTCGCCGTCGCCACCCACAACGCCGGCCCGACCGACGTCGACGGCCACCTGACCCGCCTCCGCGACTACCTCCTCGCCCTCGCCGACTGAAGGGCAGGGTTCTGACGAGGTCTGTGCGCCAGGGTTTCTCTGACGAACTTCGCGCCAGAGTCGCAAGCGGTCAGGTTGCCGGGGCGTCGGTCGGGGGCGGGAAGGCGTTGTCGGCCGTCGTGCTGGCCTTGTCGCCGAGCGCGTCGCGGACCCGCTGGATGGCGTCGAGCGGGAGGTTGCCGGCAATGTAGCGGGCGCCCTCGAAGCGCTCCAGCTCGGCCCACACGGCGTCCGTGTCGATCTCGTCGGCCAGCAACGCCAGTGTCGTCGTGCCCGGCTGCACCATGCCGCGCAGCTGCGCGACGAACTCGTCGGTCACCCCGACGTCGACGATCTTCGCCGTCAGGGCGCCGGCGCCGGCGCCGATGCCGCCGGCCACGAGCATGCCGACCGGGCCGCCGAGCAACAGGCCGAACAGTCCGCTCCACACCCCGGTGCCGACGGCAGTGCGGCCGGTCTCCAGATCCTTCGTCTCGCGCACGTACGTCTTGCCGGCCTGATCCTTGACGACGAACACGGCGTCGCGCACGACGAGCCGGCCATCCCGGGCGAGGCGGGTCATGGCCGTCATGAACTCGACGGCCCGCAGGTCGTCGGGGAACGAGATGGCGGCCAGGCGCTGCTCGGCCTGGCCGGTGGTGTCAGTCATCGGGAAACTCCTCGCTCACGGGATCGGGACGGTATCGATCATGAGGCCGCTCGATCATGGACCTCGGCGGTGGCCGGCGGAGGATCGGACGGCCGACCGTGTCGGGAGCGCGTGTCGAGCCACCGCAGTAGCCACTCGCCCGCCCAGTACACCGCGAGGGCAAGGACGACGGCGACAACGGGCACGGCGAACAGGAAGACACCCCAGCCGCTGATGACGCCGACGAGGTACCGGCGGCCCCAGACCGCGGCGAGCAGCGGTGGGCCGGCGACGGCGGCGAGCACGGCACCCCACCACGGCAGGCGCACGAGTGTGTTGAACGCCCACACGTCCCACGATGCGAACGGTGGCGTCAGGCGGAACGCCAGTGCGACGAACACGACGAGCCAGGCGACGATCGGCACGAGTCGCAGCCAGCGGCGCTGCACGATCGTGCTGATGCTGACGGCCGCCCACATCAACCAGCGGCGGAGGAAGCGCACGTTCTGCTCGCCCATGGCGTCGCGGAAGATGCGGTCGGCCCGTTCCCGATCGTCGACGAGGTCGTGGTCGACGAGTTGGTCGTGGAGCAGCGCCGGCAACGTGTGCTGGCCGTACCGGGGCACGAACCATTGAAGGATGCCGGGCACCGACGCCAGGTCGGTCTGCTGGTCGCCCCAGCGCGGATCGGGGACGACGAACTGCTCGCCGCTGACCGAGTCCACATAGCGGAACGGTGCGACGATGCGGAAGCTGGTCGGGCCGATCTGCTCGAGCACCACCCGAGCCGGCCTGTCGCCGTCGACCTCGTAGAACGGCACGCCCGGACGCTACGCGAAGTTCACGTGGTCGCCCTGATGCTGCCGGCGCCTGCGGTGCCTAGCCTGCTGGGCACCGACGAGTGGGTTGATCGTGTCGGTGGAGCGTCCTCACGGAGGACGAGAGGTGGACCGACGTGGAGCTGATCAGGACACGTGGCGCGCTGGTGGCGGCGTGCGTGCTGGCGGCGGGTTGTGCGGCGTCGTCAGCCGAACGACCGGCCGGTCCGACGACCGCGGCGGTCGGCGCGGTCAGCGAGACAGCCTCTGGTGCGCCGTCGCGTGGCGACCGTCCGCCGGACACGACGGCATCGCCGACGACGATCGCCGACGACGACTCGACACGTGTGGCGCGACGGGTTCTGCAGCGGATTCCGGTGGAGCGCGAAGAACGCGGCGGTTACGACCGCTTCCAGTTCCGACCGGGTGCCGACCTCGACGACGACGGATGTGACACCCGCTCCGAGGTGCTCAACCGGGACACCCTCGATCCAGCGGGCGGCGCCTGCCCCGTCCTCGCCGGCTCGTGGCGATCCGCGTACGACGGACTCGTCGTCACCGACCTGAGGGCAGTCGAGATCGACCACGTCGTGTCACTCAAGGAAGCGTGGGACTCGGGTGCGTGGTCCTGGACCAGCGCGCAGCGTGTCGCGTTCGCCAACGACCTGATCGACGTCCGCACCCTCCGCGCCGTGACCGCCGGCACCAACCAGGCCAAGGGAGATCGCGATCCCTCGAACTAGCTGCCGCCCGAGGCCACGTTCGTCTGCACGTACCTTGCCGACTGGGTGTCGATCAAGGCCCGGTGGCGCCTGTCGATGGACGAGTCCGAATGGGGCCCCATCGACAACCTCCTCGAAGGCGAATGTGCCGGCACGCGGCTCGCCAGTGGCGACGCACCGATGTGGCCGCCGCTGCGACCACGACGACGACGACCACGACCACCACCACCGCCAGCACGACCACGACCACCCTGGCGCCGGTGCCCTCGACCACCCAGGCGCCTCCCCCTTCACCACCACCGCCGGACCAGTTCGTCGACACACCCGACTGCGACCCGAACTACGCGGGCGGCTGCGTGCCGATCGCCTCCGACGTCGACTGCGCCGGCGGATCGGGCAACGGCCCCGCGTACGTCGAGGGCCCGGTCACCGTCATCGGCGTCGATGTCTACGACCTCGACAGCGACGGCGACGGCCTCGGCTGCGAGGGCTGACGCTCAGGGACGAGTGGACCCCAGTACCCAGTTCTCAAGACCCGTCCCGCCGCTCGTCACGCACCGACGAGAGCCCCCGATGGCGCTGAACGACCGCCGGAGGCAAAGCGAACCTCGGTGGGGCTTGCCAGGTGCCACCGGGTCTGCCAGGGTTCATCGGGGGCTGACATCTGCGAGCGGCCCACATGAGGAACGAGGTAGAGATGCGCGATCCCGACGACCAGAGTTCGAACCCTTCGGCCAACCCGGAGCTGGCCAGCATGATCGAAGCCCGGATGTCGCGGCGGGCGGTGCTGGGAGGGGGGCTGGGGGCGGCGACGATCGGGTTCCTCGGCGGCTCGTCGGTGCTCGGTCGGCCGGTCGCCGCGACGCCATCGGCGAGCGTTCCCGCCACCC
>JACCUL010000509.1 GCA_013811855.1 Acidimicrobiia bacterium | reverse complement strand
GCGATCGCCTCGGTCTCGGCGGTCGGCTTGAGCGATTCGGCGAGGGCCTCGCTGAACGGCACAGTCGACGGGAGCCGCGGGATCTCGGTCAGCGACGGTGGCGCGTCGGGCATGCCGGAGAGGTCCTTGAACTTCTCCCACGCCCAGTCCTTGGCCGCCGCCTTCTTCTTCGCCCACCACCCTTCCGGGGGCTTCTCGTCGTCGGGGTCGTCCTTGACGGCCTTGACGATCAGGTCGCCGATCCACAGCGGCAGCAGGGTGATCAGTTCCATCCACCGGGCGACGAGCACGCTCGTCGACGAGCTCAGCGTGCCGAGCGCCACCACCAGCGGGTGGCGCTTGACGACGAACGTCGGATCGAAGTCCTGGCCGAACTCGGCGACCTCGCGGCGGAACTGCTCGAACGCGCCGGTACCGATGTCGCCGAGCTCGCGCAGGCGCCCGAACGCGTGGCGCAGCCCGGCCGCCATCGCACCGAACCCGGCGCCGACGATGACCAGCGGCTGCCGGAACACCGCACCGAGCCCGGCGAGCTGGGCGACGATCCCGCCGAGCAGGCCCACCGTCGTGCGCACCAGGCCGGCGATGGCGACGACGACGTCGGACAATGGGGCCAGCACCGGCACGACCCGCGAGACGAACCACGAGAGCATGCCGAAGATCTGCTGGAGGGGGCTGCTGATCTCGGCGAGCACCTGGAACACCGTGAACAGGTCGTGCTCGCCGCGCAGCACCTTGCCGCCGAGGACGGCCAGGATGGCGACGGGCCCCAGCAACGCGGCGAGCGGTCCGGTCAGGAGCCAGATGACCGGTCCCAGCCAGTGCCACCAGTACTGGTGCTTGGACCAGCCGGCGATGCCCAGCATCAGCGCCGTCACCGGTGACGACATGACGCCGACGAGCACACCGCCGGCCCCGAGCAGCGGCTCGAGGAGGCTGGCCCGTTCCGGCCTCCCCACCGCGGCCTGCCGTTGGGCGTCGAGCCCGCGCAGGGCGGCGTGGACCGCGCCGAGGTTGTCGACGTGGACGACCGGCGCCAGGCCGTGGATCTCGAAGCTGGCGCCGAACCACGTGGTCATGAACCGGCCCCGCTGGCGCGACAGCAGGAGGGTCTCGGTGTCAGCGAGCCCCTGCCAGGAGCGCCACCGTCGGACGCCCTTGGTGAAGGCGTCGACGGGCATCGCGAGTAGCAACGCCAGTGGCATCGATCACCGCGACCTGGCATCTTCGAGACGGGAGTTCTCCCGCTCGATCTGCTCGACGAGAAGCGTCACGTACGCGCGCCGCTCCGCGACATCGAGCGACATCAGTTCCTCCCATGACCAGTGCAGGTAGTACGCCAAGAAGAAGACCTCGCGGCGGAGGCCGTCGTGGTCTACGCCAGAGCTAAAAAATTCGACAGGTCCAAGCTGGCCGAGAACGAGCGGCCGCAGGCCCCGCACTCGTGTTCGCGCACGAGGTCGACACCGGGTGCGGCGCTGTTCATCGCCTTGTCGATGAGCCGGCGATCGGTCATCGTCAGGTCGGCCATGATCTTCGGCCCGAGCGCTTCGAGCCGGTGGGTCGGCAGGTCGCCGAGACTCTTCATGCACCGGGCGAGCAGGGCGTTCTTGCCGTTCGACGCGTTCTCCCGCATCTGACCCGAGACGGCCTCCTCGTCGGCCCCGGTCGGCAGGCGCAGCACCACCGAGGTGTGCAGCGAGCCGTCCTTGTCGACGTAGCCGTCCTCCAGCTCGACGCGGATCTCGACCGTTTCGTCGCCGTCGGCCAGGGACGTCACCGGGAGCTCGTCGAGGTCCTCGGTGACCCTGGCGATGTCGCCGCACGTCGGGCAGGTGTAGGTCGCCTCGAGCTCGGCGCCGAACGTGATCGAGCGCAGCCGCAGCAGCAGGTAGTTGCGGTCGGCCGAGTACATGTTGGCGACGGTGCTGCGACCGTTGGGCGAAAGGTCGCCGATGCGCGTGATGCAGCTGTGCAGCAGCTCGGTGACGAGCTTGCCGCCGTTGCGCTGGAAACGCCGGTCGGCGAGGATCGCCTCCTCCTTGCCGGTCATCTTGCGCAGCACCACGTCGCGGTGGATCGCTCCTTCGGCATCGACGTAGCCGATCGGCAACGTGGCGGGGAACTCCCGTCGCGCCGGCGCCCCGGTTGCGCCGGCACCGCTCGTGTTCAGGTCGTCATGTTGGGATCTCACGGCTCAACCCTTCGTGCTCCAGCACGATCGTCTGCTTGAACAGCGTCGTGCTCCCTGCTTCCAGATCGGTGAACTTCGACGACTTGACCCATGCGTTCTTGAACGAGAACAACAGGACCTTCTCGCCGTTGTGGCGCTTCTCGATGAGACCGTTGCGCCGTCGTGACGACCCGCCCTGGACCGTCGCCGACAGGTCGAAGACCGACTTGAACCACTCCAGGAACAGGTCGTCGTCGTCGCTGCCGTCGACGTAGCGCTCGATCGTCAGCGGCTCGTACTTGATCTTCGAGCCGGCCAACTTGTACGGGACCATGCTCCCGCCGACGGGTTGCTCGATGGTCTCGACCTCCCCCTCGCTGAGCCCGCTGACCTTGCTGATGCTCGGGCTCGGGACACCGTCGATCGTGACGATGAACTCGCTGGCCCTCAACGACTCGTACATCTCGCCGACCCTGGGCACGGCGACCTCCTCTCCTGGTGTTCGTGGATCAGCCTTCGCTCGCCGAACTGCCGGACTGCTGCTGGCCGACGACGATGACGATCGTCTCGGCCGGCTTGGACGGGTAGAAGTAGACCTCGACTTTGAAGTTGCCCTTGTCGACCTCGTCGGGCGGGTTGTTGGTCGCATCGCAGATGATCGTGAACACCTCGTCGGGGGTGCCGGTGCCGAAGGCGCCCTGGCGGTACAGACCGATCAGGAACGGCTTCACCGTGCTGTACTTCACCGAGTCCCACAGCTGGTCCCTGTTGGGTTCCTGGCGCACCCAGCGCAGGCCCTGACGCAGGCTCGACTTGACGTAGTTGAACAGCAGGCGCACGTTGACGAACATCCAGCGGGTGTCCGTGCTGAGCGTGCGCGACGCGTCGACGACGATGCCGGCGCCCGGTACGACCCGGATGCCGTTGACGCTGCCGAGCCGCACCAGGGCGTCGTGGTCGGCGTCGCTCAGCCGGTGCTCGACGTCCAGCGCCCCGAGCAGGCGGGCGCCGTCGCCCGCCGGCGCCTTGTGGATGCCGCGGGTGCGGTCCGTCCTGGCGTACACCCCGAGCACGTGCCCGGTCGGAGGCACGAGGCGCGTCGGCGTGACCGCGCCAGGCCGCTGGTCGAGGACAGAGACCCATGGCCCGTACAGGGCCCCGTACTTGGAGCCCTGGAGGTCGGCGCCGAAGTCGATCGCCGAGCCGCCGGGGACCGAGCCCTGCGGCACGTGACCGACGAACATGCAGTCGCCGCGCCCTTCGCAGTACGCCAGCGAGGCGTTGATGACGGCGGCGTCGGCGGTGTCGACGGCGACGAGCTGCACGGCGAACGGGTCGAAGGCGTGGAGACCGGTCTTCGTGGCGCCGTCGGTCCCGGCGTAGTCCGCAGCCTGGATCTCGTCGCCGGCGTCGCCGTCGCCGAGCGCCATCAGCGGCGCCGTGCCCGGCTGGTCGGCGGCGCCGAACTGGGCCGAGCGCTCGTCCGAGGCGAACAGGAACTTCGAGCCGGAGGCCGGGTCGTTGAGCCTCGTCACGACGTAGTTCGGAGCCAACCGGCGCATGGTCAAGCGGGTCCAGGTCTCGAGCACCGGCGCGTCGTCGGCTCGGCTGGCCCGCACGACGACGTCGAAGTCGGAGGATTGCACCGTGGTCGTGGCGGCGTCGTACTCGCCGACACCATCGAGGGTCGACCACGTCATCCGACCGTCGTCGACGCGCAGGTCGGTGACCGTCACCCGCCGCGTCGTGTCGGCGTCGACGACGAACACCGAGTCACCGCGGGAGAACCCGGCGAGGGAGTCGAGGTTGGCCCCTGTCTGGTTCACCTCGGGCGTCGGGCCGCGCAGCGCGCTGGAGAAGGTCGGCGTGATCTCGATGGCCAGGTCGTCGGCCCACTCCCCCGGATCCTCCTGGCCGCGGTAGCCGGCGGTGAGGCGCAGGACGTCGCGGGCGGCGGCCCCCGATCCGGTGCGGAGCACGAGGCTCGCCGGCTCGGGCGCCCCGTCGCCGGTCGCCGCGACGCGGTTGACGTAGGCCACGCCGCCGCCGTTGTCGAAGAACCCCTTGACCATGTACGCGCCCGGCGTCTCGGCGATGAACCCCCCGAAGCGGGCCGAGAAGTCGGCGAACGACGTCACCCGCATCGGCCGGTTGGGGACCCCCCGTTCCGTGACGATGTTGAACGCGGCGACCGACGTGGCCGCACCGGCGATCGCCGGCGCCGCGGTGCCGTCGGTCTCGATGACGTTGAGTCCGATGTTGAACGCCATGAGTGGTCAACTCCCTCTGCGTGGACGGGCGGTCGTCGTGGCGGCCGCCTTCTTCGTGGTCGCCTTCGTGACGGTGGTCTTCTTGGCGGTCGCCTTCTTGGCGGTCGCCTTCTTCGTGGCCGGCACCTTCCTGGCCGGCCGGCGGGCCGCTGGTGCGACGGGCTCGTCGATCCGCGCCGTCCGGATGGCGACGCGGTAGGAGGCGGCGAGCGCGTCGACCTGGGCGCGCTGGCGGTCGTCCAGGGTCGGCAGCGCCAGCTCTCCGAACGCCGCCAGCCGCACGACGCGACCGCCGAGGTGGAGCTCGATGGCGGCGTCCCCGAGGTTGACGATCCGGCGTTCAGACTGCGCCACGGTGATCCACCTCCACGGTGACCTCGTTGAACGGGAACGTCGACGTCGAGCGGTCGGCCGACGGACGCTGGAGCGCCTCGATCCGAACGGTGAGCGCGCCGCCGGCGGTCGTGCCGTCGGCGTCGACGAGCGCCATCGGCCACGGCATGCCGCCGGAGACGAGCGCCGGCTGGCGGGCCAGCTCGTCGAGGACGAACTGCACCATGACCGCCTGCGCGGCGCGGTCGTCGGCGATGGCGGTGATGCGGTACGTCAGGTCGAGCGGGCGCGCCGGTGGACGCACGACGACGCTCTCGTCGGTGAAGTCGGTGCTCAGCGATTCGCTGCGCTGGCGGCCCGGCGCCGGGCCGACGCCGACGGCGGCGATGTCGAAGTGCGGCCCGTCGGGCGGGGCACCCTCGGCAGGGACGAGTCGCGCCGCCACGGCGGCGCCGTCGAGCTGCAGCCGATCGTCGAAGCGGGCCCGTAGCCCGGCGTCGACGTCGGGCACGAGCTCGGGGCGGATGCCGCGGATGGCGCCGATGCCGGCCCGCCAGGCGCCGGCCACGGCGACGAACCGCACCTGGTTGCACGCGCTGCGCACGTTGGCCGGGAGGTCGTGTACGCCGACGAGCACAGGGGACCAGCGCTTCGAGGCGGGGAACGGGACGTAGCGCTGCCAGCGGTTGGACGGGGCGTCGATCGGCCGGGCCGTCGAGCCGAGCCGCAGCTCC
>JACCUL010000441.1 GCA_013811855.1 Acidimicrobiia bacterium | reverse complement strand
CGTCGCCCGCGGGTGGCTGCGCGTCGAGTACGCCGAGCAGGAGGTCGTCCTGCTGACCGACCGGCGGGGCCGCCAGGGTGACGTGCTGACGCGCTACGAGCAGCAGATCCTGAACCACGTCCACCGACTCACAGTGGGGACGCTGACGGGGGTGTCGGGCGCCGGTGTGGAGATCGCCGGCCTGCGGCTGTCCCGGCGCTGGTGGCGCCGCTTCACCGCCGCCGTCGTCGCCGACGCCCATCGCCAGGGCCTCTCCCGCCGACGCTGGAGCGTGCTGGCGGTCCTGCCCCCGGCGGTCGCGCTCGTCCTGGCCATCCGGACGTGGTGGTCGTCCATACGCGACGGTGCCGATGACGCTGTCGTCGACTCGCTGATCCCGAGGGCCGTGGCCACCGCCGCCGGGCTCGTCATCCTGATCTTCGCCTACCGCCTGTTCCGGCGCATCCGCTCCTACGCCCAGCGCGGCACCGAGGAAGGCCTGAGGCGGGCCCAGCACTGGATGTCCGTGCGGGCCTGGATGTCCTCACGGGGGTTCGAGGACGCGCCGGCCGCCGCTGCCAACAGCGCCAGCCGGGCCCTCGCCTACGCCGCCGCCATGGGCCTGGCCGAACGGGCCGCCGACGAGCTGCCGATCGTCCCCGAGGACGACCGGCTGGCGTGGAGCAACGCCTCCGGCGAGTGGCACGTCGTGCGGGTGCGCTACCCGTTCCGGCCCGGCTACGGGCGGCACCCGGCGCTGGTGCTCGCCGTCGGCCTCGTGCTCGGAGCCGGCCTGATCTGGCTGCACCGCTACTTCCTGCGCGTCGCCGACGGCGACGCCATGTTCCAGCTGGTCGACAACTTTCCGGACCAGGCGGACGTCATCGAGCGCGTCGGGCTCGTGCTCGCCGCCGTCGTGCTGGTGCCGCTGGTATGGATGGCCTGGATGGTGGTGGCCGGCGCCTTCGACCTGTTGTCGTCGGTCCAGCGCCAAGGGGTCGTCGTGCGGGCGCGCCGGCCGCAGCGGGTCATCCCGTTCGCCAGGCTGTTGCGGCCGCTGGCCCGGCGGGACCGGTTCGCACTGTTCATCGCCGTCGACGACGGCCGCTCCGATCGCGTCAAGGCGTGGATGGCGACGGAGCGCACGGCCGTGCCGCAGGGCGCCCGAGCGCGGGTGAAGGCCACGCCCGTGCTCGGCTACGTGCGCCGGTCGGAGCCCATCGGCACGACGTGATGCTGCGTTCCCCGGCCACGCAGGCCGGGCTGGCCGCTCCGCGATGCTGCGTTCCCCGGCCACGCAGGCCGGGCTGGCCGCTCCCTCGCTGGCGCTCGGTCGCTCGCACCCGCGAGATGCTCCGATAGCCGGAATGCAGCGATCCCCGGCCACGCCACCTGCCGGGCGGCCCCGTGGCCGAGCCCCCCCTCGGCGGGCGCCATGTCGCGTGCGGCGGCGAGATACTGAGCCCGTGCTCCCCCGACCGCGGTTGCTGGTGACCAACGACGACGGCGTCGATGCCATCGGCCTGCATGTCCTCGCCGAGGCCATGACCGAGCTCGGCGATGTCGTGGTGGTCGCACCGCACACCGAGTTCTCGGGGTCCGGCGCCGCACTCGGCGCGCTGCACCTCATGCGCCCAGAGGTCCGCCAGGTCGTCATCGACGGCGTCGACGAGTCATGGGCCGTCAACGGTCCGCCCGGGCTGTGCGTCATGCTGGCCCGCCTGGGCTGCTTCGGGAAGATCGATCTCGTCGTGTCGGGCATCAACCCGGGTGCCAACGTCGGCCGGGCGATCTACCACTCCGGCACCGTCGGCGCCGCGCTGACCGCCCGCAACGGCGGGGTCTCCGGTGTCGCCGTCAGCCAGGCCGTGGCCGGCTTCGGCGTCGAGGGCCAGGGCTGGGACGAGATGATCGCCGACCAGCAGTGGTCCAGCGCGGCCGCTGTGGCCAGCTCCGTCGTCGGCGCGCTGCTCGCCGACCTGCCCGAGGAACCGGTGGTCGTCAACGTGAACGTGCCGAACCTGCCGCTGGGGCGGATGCGCGGCTGGAGGGAGGCGACGATCGCCCGGCTGCCGCCGCGCACCGTGTCGACGGGGCGGCTCGATCCCGTCGCCGGGCGCAAGGGCGTGTTCACGGTGCACATGGAGTGGGGCAGCCAGTGGGTGCTGCCGAGCGAGACCGACAGTGGGGCGATCGAGCGCGACGAGGTGACGATCTCGTTCCTCAGCCGCATCGTCGCCGACGACCGCCCGGACCTTCACGCCGTCGGCACCGCGGTCGCCGACCGCCTCGCGACCGCCCGGCAGCCGGAGGGCTCCCGAGAGGACTCGTACACTCCGGGCGCATGAGGGACGAGGTGCTGGCCGACTATCGGGCCAGCATCGACAACATCGACGCCGCGCTCGTCCACCTCCTGGCCGAGCGGTTCAAGATCACCCAGGCCGTCGGTCGCCACAAGGCCGCCGTCGGGCTGCCCCCGGCCGACACCGAGCGCGAGGCCCAGCAGGTCACCCGCTTGCGCTCCCTGGCCGAGTCGGCGGGCCTTGACCCGGTCTTCACGGAGAGTTTCCTGCGCTTCATCGTCGACGAGGTCATCCGCCACCACCGCCGCATCGCCGACGACACCTGACCATCTGGGTGCGAAACGTCTCATGACCCGATCTGGGCGCGCCAGCGTCTCGATGTCGAGACGATCCGCCCCCAGATCGGCGAGATCACGCTGCTTCGACGGCCAGGATGCGGCCGGCGTCGAAGTCGGCCAGCAGCACACGCCCACCGTCGACGACGAGGAACTGCGGGTGGAAGTCGGTGCTGGCGAAGATCTCGGGTGCCACGGGTTCGGCCCCCCGCTCCGTCGGCACGGCGACGACCTGCCCAGCGTTCCACAACGCCACCAGCAGCATGGCCGGATCCCACGGCGCCACCACGACCGACGTCGGCGTGGCGCCGAACTCGAACACGGCGTGCGACGCCGGCACGTCGGCGCAGCGCTCGGCCGACCCGCCGTAAAGCGCGATCGGTCGGTTGTCGCCGACGCAGGCCGGCCAACCGAAGTCGACACCGCTCGCGCCGGGCGCCATCGCGACGAGCTCGTCGGGCGCCGGTTCGCCGTCGTAGTTGCCGTCGGCGATCTCGGTCTGCCAGAGCGTGCCGTCGGCGGCGAACGTCCGGGCGTATGCGTTCTTGAAGCCCGTGGCCAGCGCCTCCGGTGGGGCATCGGGCGTCAACGACCACAGGATCCCCGAGCCGTCGGCCGCACGGTCACCGCTGATGGTGCCGGACGTGTTGTACAGCAGTCGTCCGTCGCCTGTCGCCGTCAGCGTGCCCTCCGACCGGCCGTTGAACGGCAGCTCGTCGAGCACGACCTCCAGCTCACCGCCATCGAGCGGCCCCCGTGAGAGCCGCCGGGCCTCCATCACCCACAGCTCGTCACCGAGCACAGCCACGCCGGTCGGCTTCTGCAGCCGGTCGTAGAGCACGGTCGGCGGTGCGCCCGGCTGTGTCGGATCCACGCGGACGATCTCGCCGACACCGTCGTTCTCGCCGCCGCCGAGCTGCGCGGCGACGATCGAGCCGTCGTCCTGGACCTCGAACTGAGTTGGCCGCTCGAGCCCGGCCAGCACCTCGGTCACCGTGTACCCGTCCGGCACTGTGATGCCCCCGACCGCGGCGTCGGTCGGCGGCGAACCGGGTCCGTCGTCGCCGCACGACGCCCCGATCACCGCCGACGCGAGCAGCATCGCGGTGCTCCAGGGCCTCATCGGCGGGAGGCTACGCGCCGCTGTCGCGGGCGGGCAGGATCTACACCGTGCTGGCCTCGGACGCATGGTTCACCGCTCCCGACACGATGCTCACCAGGCTCATCGTGCACCGCGGCCTCGGGGTGGTCTACGTCATCGCCTTCGTCGTCACGCTCCGCCAGTTCCGGCCGTTGCTCGGGGCGCGGGGACTGCTGCCGGTGCCGCGGTTCGTCGCCGCCGTGCCGTTTCGGCGCTCCCCGAGCCTGTTCCACCTGCGGTACTCCGACCGACTGCTCGTCGGCGTCGCCTCGACCGGCGCCGCACTGGCGCTCGCCGTCGTCGTCGGGCTCGTCGAACGGGCACCCCTCGTGGTCGTCATCCTCGTGTGGACGGCGCTCTGGGCGCTGTACCTGTCGATCGTCAACGTCGGCCAAACGTTCTACGGGTTCGGCTGGGAGACCCTGCTGCTCGAAGCCGGGTTCCTCGGCATCTTCCTCGGACCGCGGGACCTCGCTCCGCCGGTGATCGTGCTGTGGCTGTTCCGCTGGCTGGCCTTCCGCGTCGAGCTCGGCGCCGGCCTGATCAAGATGCGCGGCGACCCGTGCTGGCGGAACCTGACGTGCCTCGACTACCACCACGAGACCCAGCCGCTACCCAACCCGTTGAGCTGGTACTTCCACCACCTCCCCCGGCGGGCGCACCGCATCGAGGTGCTGGCCAACCACGTCACCCAGCTCGCCCTGCCGTTCGGGCTACTCCTCCCCCAGCCGATCGCCGGCGTGGCCGCCGCGCTGATCATCGTCACCCAGTGCTACCTGATGGTGTCGGGCAACTTCTCGTGGCTGAACCTGGTGACGATCGTCGTCGTGGCCGCAGCCCTCCCGGACCGCTTTCTCGACCCGCTGCTCCCCGACGTCGAACCGTCGACCAGCACGCCGACCGGGTGGATCGGGGCGGTCGTCGCAGTCGCCGCGGTCGTCGGCGTGCTGAGCATCCGGCCGGTGCTGAACATGCTGTCGAGCGGGCAGCGGATGAACACCAGCTTCGACCCACTGCATCTCGTCAACTCCTACGGCGCCTTCGGGCTCGTCACGAAGCGGCGCGACGAGCTGATCGTCGAGGGGACGAACGACGAGACGCTGACGGCCGGCACGACGTGGCGACCGTACGAGTTCAAGGCCAAACCCGGCGATCCCCGCCGGCGACCGCCCCAGGTGGCGCCCGCTCACCTGCGGCTCGACTGGCTGATGTGGTTCGCCGCGATGAGCCCGCCGCACCACCACCCGTGGGTGTCGACGTTCGTCACCCGCCTGCTGGAGGGCGACCGGGCGACCCTGCACCTGCTGCGCCGGAACCCCTTCCCCGACGGCCCGCCGACGTTCGTGCGCGTCACGTCGTACCGCTACCGCTTCACGACCCGGGAGGAACGTCGCCGGACCGGCGAGTGGTGGTCGCGCACCGAGCTCGGCCCGTACCTCCCCCCGACCCGCCTGCGCTGAAGCCACGACGCGACATCTGGGCGCGCTGGGTGCCATCCACGGTTTCTGGGCGCGGACCAGACCCGGATCCGGAACCGTGCGCACCAAGTTCCGACGACGTTCGATAATCCGACGCTGGCGACTCGCGAGGTGCGTACATTGCGCCACGACGCGGCCGCGAGCCACGTCATCGACACGACAGATATCGGGGGGTTCGCGTGTTTCGACGGGTGTTGATGATCGGCATCTTCTTCCTCACGTCAGGTGCTGCGGCGCCGGAACAGGCCACTTCGGCACCGGCCACCGCGAGTGCGACGCGGACGGCGCCGGAGGCGGGTGCGAGGTCGCCGGCGCCGCTGGTCGCCCAGTCGACCCAGCCGATGGCCGACGGAAACCTCGCGCCATCGTCGGTCGGCGAAACCGGGCGCTGGGTGGTGGAACTCGAGGCCCGGGCCGACCTGTCGGGCGCGACGGACATCGTCGACCGGGCCGATCGCATCGCCTCCGTGCGGCGGACGCTGCGCCAGACTTCCCGGCGCTCCCAGGCTGACGTGCTGCGTGCCCTGAGGTCGGCGAGCGCGCCGTTCCAGACGTTCTGGCTCCGCAACGAGATCATCTTCGACGGCGATCAGGCGCTGGTCGACCAGTTGCGGGCCATCCCCGGCGTCGCCGTCGTGCGCCCCGAGCGTGTCTACCCTCTGGTGCAGCCCGTCGAGCGGACGACGGCGATCGCCGCCGCGACCGGTGACCCGGAGTGGGGCGTCGAGAAGATCGGTGCCGACGAGGCCTGGGCGCAGGGCGTCACGGGCGGCGGGATCGTGGTCGCCAACATCGACACCGGCGTCGAGTTCACCCACCCGGCGCTGGTCGCGCAGTACCGCGGCAACAACGGCGACGGCTCGTTCACGCACGAGTACAACTGGTGGGATCCGACCGGCGAGTGTGGCGACGAGCCCTGCGACAACGTCGGTCACGGCACGCACACGATGGGAACGATGGTTGGCGGCGACGGTGCCGGCCCGTTCGCTCCCGACATCGGGGTCGCCCCGGGCGCTCGCTGGATCGCCGCCAAGGGGTGTGAGGACTTCAGCTGCTCCGAGAGCGCCCTGCTGTCGTCGGGCGAGTTCATGGTTGCCCCGACGGACCTCGGAGGGCTGAACCCGGACCCGTCGCGAGCACCGCACATCATCAACAACTCGTGGAGCGGCGGCCCGGGCGACACCTTCTACCAGGACATCGTCGACGCGTGGCGGGCTTCCGGGATCATCCCCGTGTTCTCCAGCGGCAATCCTGGTCCCGACTGCGGCGCCGGTGGCTCCCCCGGGGACTACAACAACTCATTCAGCGTCGGCGCCACCGACATCGACGACCAGATCGCCGACTTCTCGGGTCGGGGTCCGTCCGTCTTCGGAAAGATCAACCCCGACGTGTCGGCCCCCGGTGTTGACGTGGTCTCGGCCGTGCCCGGTGGTGGGTACGAGGCGTTCTCGGGAACGTCGATGGCCGCTCCGCACACCGCGGGGACGATCGCGCTTGTGCTCTCCGCCGATCCGGGCTTGATCGGTGAGATCGACCCGACGCTGTCGATCGTGCGCACCACGGCCATGGACATCGTCGACCTCAGCTGCGGCGGGGACGGCGACGGCGATCCGAACAACGT
>JACCUL010000412.1 GCA_013811855.1 Acidimicrobiia bacterium | reverse complement strand
ATCTTGGGGTGACGACTACCCACCTCATGAACCTGTCGGAGGCACCTCCATCCGGCGCCACGTGGCTTGCCGTCGTCGACCTTCAACCGTTGCGCGACCCCAGTTCGGTCGGCGCGCGTTGGTCGAGCCGAATAGCTACGTGGCGAAGCCGTGGGACCCGAGACTGGCGACCACACGTCCGTCAGCGCGAGCTCGCGCCAAGTCCTGACGGCCCGTCAGGAGCGTGAGTCGTTTGTCAGGGATTTGTCAGCGAACTGCCCCGGATCGGACCGGATTCGAAGGCACGCAGCGACACGACTGCCGCTCGAAAACTGCTCCTGACGAGGACAAACTCGGACCCGGCCGGACCTGGACGGAACGATCGAACATTTGTTCAAGTCCCCCCTCCGACACGGCGTAGCACCTGGTAGCGATCACTCATCGATGTCGGTTGCCTCAGCGCGACCGGCATCACGTCACCATGCAGCGTCCGACCCGTGGCCGAGGAGCTGGCGGCGGATCGACGCAGTGTCGAAGTAGACGCGCTCGCAGACGATGCGGTCGGCGCCGTCCTCGAACAGGAACATCGCCAGCATGCGTGAGCGGAACGAGGTGCCCAGGGTGGCGTGGGTGCCGAGGAGGTCGAACTCGACGACGACGCCGTCCTCGGTGCTGCGCAGGACGCTGTTCTCGTTGCGCTGGTCGGGGAAATCGCTCCTCGTGCGGGCGTAGTAGTCACGCACCTCGGCTTCACCGTCGATGACGTCACCGGTCGCCATCAGCTCGTACCGCGGGCGGGCGAACGTGGCGATCGCACGGTCGAAGTCCTGCACGTTCTCGGACTCCATGTGCTCGCGCACGACGGCCGACCGCCGTTCGTCAAGGTCCGCAGTCATGCCGCGACACTACGAAGTCGAGTCCCGTCAGCCGGCGCTCTCGGCTGGTCGACGTCCGCGATAATCCGACGCGGGCGTTGATGCCCGACAACTGGCCCCGACCCGACGTGGGCCGATCACCGTGGCCGTGGGTCGGCGCATCGTGCTGGCCGGCGTCAGCGGACGCGAACGGCGATCCGTGAAGGGTGAGAGGCCGCCGAGAAGTGTGGCGACGAGCTCGGCGGCGAAGATGTCTGGACGGGGCGCTCGCTTGGACCAGCATCCGACCACCGAGCTGACCAACGGTCCGCTGACCCGCGCGTACCGAACGCGAGTCGGCGCCCCGCTCCCTCGGGGCAATCTGATCTCGCGTGCCGACATCGCCGACGCCCTCCTCCGGGGCGGTCGCCGACGACCGGCAGATCGGCGCTGTGGTCGGCGTGGCGCGGCGGCCTCCGGCGCGATAAGCTCACTTATCGCGTCGTGGAGGTGAGCGTGGATGGCAAGAAGGAGAAGGCGTTGGCCGAGGTTGTCGATGCGAGGCGTGCACTCGATCGCGCACGCGCGCAAGTGGCGGTCGCTCAGGCTCGGTTCGAAGCGGCCGTCGTGCGTGCCATAGGCCACGGGTTGTCGCAACGCGAACTCGCCGGTCGAGCCTCCGTGAGCCAGCCGTACGTTTCTCAACTCGTCGCCTCGCATCGCGGTCGATTCGTGGGGAGGAGTCGCCGCGGTTACCTGCTCTCGGCGCACCGTCGCCAGGTGCTGGAGATCGCGGGCCGGTTCGGGGCGCGCAACGTCGAGGTGTTCGGCAGCGTCGCCAGGGGTGACGACGGTCCGTCGAGCGACATCGACCTGCTCGTGGACATTCCCGACGACATGGGCCTGTTCACGCTGGCGAGGATGGAACTGGAGGTTGAGGAACTGCTGGGCGAGTCCGTGGACCTGGTTCCGTCTCGGATACTCAAGTCCGGTCCACGCCGGAGCGCCGATCTGGACGTCGTGCCGTTGTGAGTCGAACGGCGACGGAACTGATCGCCAATGTGGAGCAGCACCTACGTGTGCTGCACGAGCACGTGGCTCGCGGCGACATGGAGGACGAGACGATCTTCGACGCCGTGTGCATGCGGCTGTCGGCGGCGATCGAGAGTCTCGGCGCGATCGACGACGGTCTCCGTGAGCAGGCGTTCGGCTCGTCCTGGCCGGCGATTTGGAGCGTCCGAAGTCGGATCGCCCGCGGCGACGTCGTCATCGACCGACAGATCATCGTGAGTACCGTCGACCACGACCTTCCGGAGTTCGAGGAAAGGATCGCGTATCTGGCGCGGCTCGTGAGCGGAGAGGGCGGGGAGACCTGATCACCGCCGTGGGGCTCCACGACGTCGGTCTCGCGTCTATGACATTTCAACCGGTGATTCTGGCCGCAGGGGCGCCCGCAACGCCTCGCCGGCCGACCACAGCGCAATCGCGGCGAGCGCAACATCCTTGGCGAGAAACTGCCCAGGGTCCGGCGACAGGTACGGGAAGCCGTAGCCAGGCTGCCACCCGTCCGGTGTCGAGAACACGAAGGTCAGCGTCACCAGGAAGAGAAAGAGCGCCCCGAGGCTCCCGACGGCCGAAACCTTGGGGAGGAAGGGTCGTGTCGCGATCATCACCGCCAGCGTGATCTCGAAGATGCCGAGCAACGTCGAGAAGGTTCGCACGCTGAATACGTCGTAGAGCCACGAGAGGAGGGGGCTGTTGTCGACGAACACCTTGATGCCCTCGGCTTCGTAGGCGGTGAACTTCAATGCGCCGACCCACAACAAGATGATCACCAGCCCGTAGCGGAGCACGATGGCCCCGAACCTCTCGATCCGCAGTCCCCAGCCGTCCTCACTGCTGCGTGTTTGTGTCGAGATTCGTTCCACGTTGCTCCCATCGTTGTTCGTACGAGATCGACGTCAGTAGCGCCGCGCCGTCGCCGGCATGGGCGCCGCACCAGGAGTGGCAGGCACCTCGACTGTACTATCGGGTACAGCGCACCGCAATGGTCTCGAGAGCCACCACGGGTCCAGCTGTTGAGCACTCCCGCCTTGAGACAAGGCGGTCTCTAAGGTAGGGGCGATGGCGAGCCAGCAGTGAATGCCGAACCAGGCACCGCGCGGGGGCGTGAGACCAAGGAACACATCGTTGATGTCGCCGCACGGCTGATGCACATGCAGGGCGTCGACGCCACGAGCCTCGACCAGATCCTCGCCGAATCGGGCACCGGCAAGGGTCAGATGTACCACTACTTCTCGACCAAGACGGATCTCGTGGAGGCCGTTCTCCGTCACCAGCTGCAGCGTGTGCTCGCCGATCAACGGCGCTTCGACATCGCCACCTGGGACGGAATTGAGCGCTGGCTCGACTCCATGCTGCGGGCCCACGCCGAGCGTGGCTTTCGTGGCGGCTGTCCGCTCGGATCCCTCATCGCCGAGGTCGTGGACCGTGACGACCGACTGCGCGCGGTCGCGACCGAAGCCTTCACCCTATGGGAGGACCAGATGGCGGCCGGCTTGCGCGCCCTTCAGGATCGGGGCGAACTGCGCGACGACGCCGACCCACGACGCCTCGCCGAGGAGGCCATGGCAACGATCCAGGGCGGCTATCTGCTGTCGACCATGAAGCGCCGCGCGCAGACAATGCAACACGCCCTAGCAGCGGTCTTCGAGCGGCTGGCGTCCTTCGCCACTTGAACTGTCCTTGTTGAACCGTCCGGAAATGCTTGGGCAGGTCATGGCTCGGCGCCGCTCATCGTCTTTCTGGGTTGGCTCCTCCGTCTGTGCCGAAACACCCGTTCATCGTCGTCCAGTGGTCTTCGTCGCCGGGATCGGTCAGCCCGACCAGTCTGCACCGACCGACCGAGGTCCCGGTCGACCGTCATCGACGAGCGGGGTCGTCACGTGAGGAAGTCGATCGTCGATCAGCCGCGCTTGCGCCCGGTCTGCTTGTGATGTCCGGGGTGAACCGACTCGATAATGACGCGCCGACGAGGCTTCGGCCACCGGCCCTGGCGCTCGGGCTTTCTCCGGCCAGGGTTGGTCGGGTCGTCGCGGGCCAACGTCAGCTCGCCTTCGGCCGCGTGAGCCTTCACGGGCGGGCCCGACCGCTCAAGACGCAAGAGCTTGGCGAGTTCGGGGTTGGCGTGGACCTCCGCCGTGGCCCGCCAGCTTTCCAGCAGGCGAGCGAGAGGCTCGAAGCTGTCGACCTCAACGCAGACCGCGACCGTCGACGTGAGGGCGTCGAAGAACTCCGCACGCTCGTCCTCCGGGAGGAACGTTGTCCGGGGAAGCGGGCGTTCGGCTCATCTTGGCCGGCCATCTGGAGCGTCCGAGATCGGATCGCCCGCGGCTACGTCGTCATCGACCGACAGGTCATCGTGAGTACCGTCGACCACGACCTTCAGGAGTTCGAGAAGAGGATCGGATATCTGGCGCGGCTCGTGAGCGGTGATGGCGGGGACGCCTCATCAACGCCGAGCCGGCGCCGTGGGAGAGGTCGAAGGCCCTCGAGCTTGATCAGGGCTGCGCCGCGGCTACGCCACGACCTCGAGATGCACCGGGAGGAGCATTCGGGGGCGGGCGGGGTCGTTGGTGAGCACGACCACGCGCGCCTCGTAGGTACCGGGGTCGAGCCCGGTGGCGTCCACCCCGACGGTCAGGATGCTCGACGCGTCCGGGGCGACCGCCCCGGCGGCGGGATCGACGGCGAGCCACGGGACATCGCTGAAGGCGGTGAACGAGGCCACGTACGGCACCGTGTTCTCGAGGATCAGCGCGCCGTCCTGGCCGAAGTCGAACGCGAACTCCAACGTCTGGCCGGTGGCGAGCACCCTGCCGGCTCCGAGGGGGAACTCCACCATCGTCGGCATGCCCGACTGGGCGCCGGTGGCGATCACGTGCGCGGCGGGGGGCAGATCCTCGAACGCCGAGTGGCTCGCCGAGGTGCCGGAGAACGGGTTGGGCACGCCCGCCATCGTCGGATGCGCCGGGTCGGCGACGTCGTTGTCGTCCTCGAACACTTCTTCGACGATGGTGCCGCCGCCGGGCAGCACGCCGGCGCCGAACGCTCCGCCGTTGTACCCGAAGGACGCGGCGCCGATCCACACGAACCCTCCGCCGGCGGCGAACTCCTCGAGGCGCGCCACGTTCGCGTTGTACGCCGCGTAGAACTGTGGCGGCTGGTCGTTGGCGACGATCACGGCTTGGTAGGCGGTCAGGTCGATGTCGTCCATCCGGTCGGAACCAGCGAGGTCGAACGGCACGTCGTCGGCTTCGAGCACCTCCTGCATGGCGTCACTGCCCCAGGGCAGGGCGTCCTGGAAGAGCAGGACCGGTCCGCCCGCCTGATGCGGCTCGGCGGGCACTGCGGCACGTCCCTCCGGGGTGACGCGGGACGTGACGCCGGCGGGCAGACGGCGCGCCTCGGCGGCGACCGCCGTCGCGACCTCGATCTCGGCCGTCTCGAACTCGAGGTCGACGAAGCCCTCGTTGCGCAGCACGGCCTCTGCTTCGTCGGTTTCGCCGGCGGACAGCGTGAACTCCAGCGGGTCGGCCTCCAGCACGGCGACCGGCACGGCCGGGTCGAGCACGATGTCCAGCGTCGTCTGCGACCCGGCGACGATCGTGGCCGCGACGGTCGACGGCACGTAGCCGTCGGCCGCCACGCGAAGGTCCGCCGTGCCCTCGGGGCCGAACAGCAGGTAGGTGCCGTCGTCACCGCTGGTGGTCTCGACCGGTGGGTACGCGGCGAGGGTGAGCGTCGCCCCGGGGACCGGTTCACCGCTGAGCGAATCGGTCACCGTTCCCCGCAGCGCCCCGTAGTCCTCTGGGAG
>JACCUL010000411.1 GCA_013811855.1 Acidimicrobiia bacterium | reverse complement strand
GCCCCATCAGCTGGAACATCGTCTCCAGCAGGTTGACGTCGACGACCTGGCCGACGCCGCTGTGTATCGCCACCATCGTGGCGAACGCCGCCGCCAGGCCGGTGACCTCGTCGGTCAGGGCGATGGGTGGCAGCAGCGGTTGGCCGTCGGGCTCGCCGTTGATGGCGGCGAACCCGGACATCGCCTCGGCGATGGTGGCGAACCCCGGTCGGTGCGCGTACGGGCCGGTCTGGCCGAACCCGCTCACCCGCGTCACGACCAGCGTCGCGTTGCGCGCGAGTAGGACTTCCGGTCCGAGGCCGAGCCGCTCGAGGGCGCCGGGTCGGAAGTTCTCGACCAGCACGCGGGCGTCGTCGACGAGACGGAGCAGCACGTCGAGATCGTCGGCGTCCTTGAGGTCGAGGACGATCGTGCGCTTGTTGCGGTTGACCAGCTTCCACCACAGGCCCTCGCCGTCGCGGTCGTCGCGCCAGGCCATGTTGCGCAGGCTGTCGCCGCCAGGCCGCTCGACCTTGATCACGTCGGCGCCGAAGTCGGCGAGGTAGCGGGCGCAGTTTGGGCCGGCCAGCACGGTGGAGAGGTCGAGGACCCGCAGCCCGGCGAGGGGCGACGTCACGAAGCGAGCTCTTCGGTCAGCGCCGCCGAGGAGTCCGGTGACCCGACGGCCTCGCCGGCGCGCAGCTGGGCGGCGTAGGCACCGTCGCGGGCGACGAGCTCGTCGTGGGTGCCGATCTCGACGATGCTCCCGTCGTCGAGCACGGCGATGCGATCGGCCCGGCGGATCGTCGACAGCCGGTGGGCGATGACGAGCGCCGTCCGGCCGGCCAGCGCGGCGTCCAGCGCGGCCTGCACGTGCTGCTCGTTGTCGTTGTCGAGGTGGCTCGTGGCCTCGTCGAGGATCATCACCGCCGGGTCCTTCAGCAGCAGGCGGGCGATCGCCAGGCGTTGCTTCTCACCCCCGGACAGCCGGTAGCCGCGCTCGCCGACGACCGTGTCGTAGCCGTCGGGAAGGGCGGCGATCGTGTCGTGGATGCGAGCGGCGGTCGCCGCGACGACGAGCTCGGCGGCGGTCGCCTCCGGCCGGGCGTAGCGCAGGTTGTCGCCGATCGACTCGTGGAACAGGTGAGGGTCCTGAGACACCACGCCGATGGCGTCGCGCAGCGAAGCCAGCGTCAGGTCACGGACGTCGTGGCCGTCGATGCGCACCGAGCCCCGAGTGACGTCGTACAGGCGGGGGAGCAGCGACACCATCGTCGACTTGCCGGCGCCCGATGCACCGACCAGCGCTACCGTCTCACCCGGGCGGACGTCGAGCGACACGCCGCAGAGCACGTCCCGATCGGGATCGCCCTCGGCGGCGTTCGCCTCCATCGAGGCGATGGCCGATGCCGCGGCCGGCGGGTAGCGGAACCACACATCGTCGAACGAGACCCGCCCGGCCGGGTCGACGAGGTCGACGGCGCCGGGGCGCTCGACGATCGGCTCCGGCGCGTCGAGCACCTCGAAGACCCGTTCGAAGCTGACCATCGACGTCATCAGGTCGACGCGAGCGTTCGTCAACCCGGTCAGCGGCGAGTAGACGCGCGACACGAGCGCGGCGAGTGCGACGAGCGTGCCGGCCGTGAGTCGGTCCGACACGACGAGATGGGCGCCGACGCCGTAGATGGCGGCCGCGCCGACGGCACCGACGAGGCCGAGCGCGACGAAGAACACCCGCCCGTACATCGCCTGGCGGATGCCGGCATCGCGGACGCCGCGCGCCCGCCGCTCGAACGTGGCGTCCTCCCGGTGGTGCTCGCCGAACAACTTGACGAGCATCGCGCCGGCGACGTTGAACCGCTCGGTCATCTGCGTGTTCATCGAGGCGTTGTGCTGCATCTGCTCCCGGGAGATGTCCTGCAACCGCCGCCCGACGCGCCGGGCCGGGAGCACGAACAGCGGCAGCACGACCAGCGACAGGAGCGTCAGGCGCCACTCGAACAGCAGCATCGTGACCAGCGTGGTGACGAGCACGACGATGTTGCTGACGACGCTGCCCAGCGTGCTCGTCACGGCGGTCTGGGCGCCGACGACGTCGTTGCCGAGGCGGGACGTGATGGCGCCCGTCGGTGTGCGGGTGAAGAACGCCAGCGGCATCCGTTGGACCTTGGCGAACAGCGCCCGTCGCAGGTCGTAGATCAACCCCTCACCGACGCGGGCGCTGCACCAGCGTTGGACGATCTGCAGCGCGGCGTCGGCGAGCGCGGCGCAAACGGCACCGGCGGCGAGCCACGTGATCATCGTCCGGTCGCGGTTGGGGATGGCGTCGTCGATGATCGCCCGCACGACGAGGGGCGGGACGAGGCCGAGCAGAGCGGCGAGGAAGATGATGCCGAGGAACAGGCCGATGGTGCCCCGGTAGGGACGGGCGAAGCCCCAGATGCGCCGGGCCGTCTGGCGCGTGAAGCGGGCGCCCTCGATCCCCGAGGTGTCCCTCGGGCGATGGCTCGGCGGTCCCATGCGCATGCCTGGAGGCTACGAACCAGTGGTCGGCTCGCCTCCGAAGCCCGGCGGCGGGAACCCTCCCGTACGATGCCCGGCCATGGTGAGGTCCTCGCGGCACCGGCTGTTCGCCGCGGTCGCCGGGCTGGCCGCGCTCACCGCCGCGTGCACCGTCGCCGCCGGCGTCGAGACGGAGCGGGCC
>JACCUL010000396.1 GCA_013811855.1 Acidimicrobiia bacterium | reverse complement strand
CTCCCGCCGATCGCCGCAAGCGCGGCCGGTCGCGCACGACGCGCTCGTCGCCGGCCGTCGTCGCCCAGGCCGAGCCGGACACCGAGATGCGCCGCGGCCGGGAACGCAAGGGTCGGCCCGCCGGCCGGTACCTCATGTGCGTCCAAGTGCGCGAGAGCGTCGCCCAGGTGGCCGTGCTCGAGGGCCGCAACCTGATCGAGCACTACGTCAGCCGGCCGGCCGACGACATCAGCCAGATCCACGGCAACATCTACGTCGGCCGGGTGCAGAACGTGCTGCCGGGCATGGAGGCGGCGTTCGTCGACATCGCCACGCCGAAGAACGCCGTGCTCTACCGGGGCGACGTGCAGTACGACGCCGAGGACATCGACGAGCGGGGTGACAACGCCCGCATCGAGGACATCCTGCGGCCCCGCCAGCTGATCATCTGCCAGGTCACCAAGAACCCGATCGGCGCCAAGGGGGCTCGGCTGACCCAGGAGGTCTCGCTTCCCGGCCGGTTCGTGGTGCTCATCCCCAACTCCAAGACCTACGGCATCTCCAAGCGCCTGCCCGACGACGTGCGCAAGCGGCTGCGCGCGATCCTCGACCGGGTCAAGCCGGACCAGCACGGCCTGATCGTGCGCACCGCGGCCGAGTACGCCACCGAGGACGAGCTGCGCGCCGACATGACCCTGCTGCTCGACCAGTGGGACCGCATCGCCGCCCAGGCCAAGACGGTCAGGCAGCCGGCGTTGCTGTACCGCGAGCCGGAGCTGGCCGTGCGGGTGATCCGCGAGGAGTTCAACGCCGACTACCGGGGCGTCGTGATCGACGACCATCGGCTGTACGACGAGCTGCGGGCGTACATCGCCGCGTTCAACCCCGGGCTGGCCGACCGAGTCGAGTACTACGACCAGGCCGCCGAGGGGCTCAGCCTGTTCGAGCACCAGCACGTCCACGAGCAGGTCCACAAGGCGCTGGACCGCAAGGTGTGGCTGCCGTCGGGCGGTTCGCTGATCGTCGAGCACACCGAGGCGCTGACGGTCATCGACGTCAACACCGGCAAGAACGTCGGCACGTCGAGCCTCGAGGCGACGGTGTTCCAGAACAACATGGAGGCCGCCGAGGAGATCGCCAAGCAGCTGCGGCTGCGCGACATCGGCGGCATCATCGTCATCGACTTCATCGACATGGAGCGCCGCGACAACCGCGCCCAGGTCATCGAGGCGTTCCGCAACGCGCTGTCGCGCGACAAGACCCGGTCGCAGGTGTTCGACATCTCCGAGCTCGGCCTCGTCGAGATGACCCGCAAGCGCATCGGTGAGGGCCTGCTGACCGAGTTCTCCGACGTCTGCCCCAACTGCGAAGGCCGCGGCGTCGTCGTCGACCACGCGTTGCTGGACTGACTGTGCGTGGCATTGTGGTCACCGGACCCACTATCGTGACCACATGGATGTGGCGATCCGAGAGCTCAAGGCGAACCTGTCGGCCTACCTCCGACGAGCCACAGCCGGCCAGCTGATCACCGTCACCGACCGCGGCCGCCCGGTCGCGGTGATCGGCCCCGTTCTCGACCATGTCCAGCTCGCCGATGCGGTCGCCAGCGGTTGGGTCACTCCTGCCGTGCGTCGCGGTCTCGGTCCGGTGCGCCGGCACCGCGCCGTGCGACCGTCGCAGCAGGTGCTCGACGAGGATCGCTCGGAGTGACGCAGTACGTCGACACGAGCGCACTGTTGAAGCGCTACGTCGACGAACCCGACTCGGAGCGCGCCGTCGAGCTCCTGGCCCGCGACGACGAGCTCGTCACCGGGCGGCACACGATCGTCGAGGTCCGCCGCAACCTGTCACGGCTGCTCGACCCGACGAGCGTCACCGCAGCGCGGGCGGACTTCTCGGCCGATCTGGCCTCGTTCTCCATCGTCGAGCTCGACGCCGACACGTGTGAGCTCGCGGCGTCGATCGGCGAGCAGACCGGTGTGCGCACGTTGGATGCGCTCCATCTCGGCGCCGCTCGCCGGCTCGGCACCGCCGTCATGTTCCTGACGTTCGACGTTCGCCAGGCCGATGCGGCGAGGAGCCTCGGGTTCACGGTCCTCGGCACGTGATGCTCCGATGTCGCCGGTAACCTCGTCTGTCGCTATGTACGCAGTGATCGGTGCCGGGAGCAACCAGAAGCGGGTGACCGAAGGTCAGCGGGTGGAGGTCGACGTGCTCGACGCCGCCGAGGGCGACGAGGTCAGCCTGCCCGTCAAGATGCTCGTCGACGGCGACACCGTGCTGGCCACGTCGGACCAGCTCGACGGGGTGACGGTCACGGGCACGGTGGTCGGCCGGGCCAGAGGCCCGAAGATCAACGGGTTCACGTACAAGCGGCGGACCAACCAGCGTCGTCGCTTCGGTCATCGCCAGACCTACACCGTCGTCGAGATCACCAAGATCGCGACCGGGGCGAGCCGGCCCACGTGACCCGAGGAGCCTGAAGATGTCCAAGACCAAGGGTGGCGGTTCCACCCGCAACGGCCGTGACTCCAACGCCCAGCGCCTCGGGGTCAAGGTGTACGGCGGCACGGCCGTCAACGCCGGCACGATCATCATCCGCCAGCGCGGCACCAAGTTCCACCCCGGCAAGAACGTCGGCATCGGCGGCGACGACACGCTGTTCTCGCTGATCGACGGCAACGTCAAGTACGGCGCCCGCAGGGGCCGCAAGGTCATCGACGTCGTCGCGCCCGACGGCTGACCCATCCTTGCGCTGCCGTGTCGTCGTGCACGGTCGGGTACAGGGCGTCTGGTTCCGGGAGTCGTGTCGCCGTGAAGCGGTGCGCCGGGGGGTCGCCGGGTCGGTGACCAACCGCTCGGACGGCGCCGTCGAAGCCGTCTTCGAAGGTGCTCCCGCCGCCGTGGCCGAGCTGGTGGCGTGGTGCCGGGTCGGCCCGCCGGCCGCCGACGTGACGGCCATCGACGTGTCCGAAGAGCCGGCCGCAAGCCTCCAGGGCTTTCGCGTCAGCTGACGCCGGCGGGGAGCTTGGCCGGGTCCCAGCCGAGCAGTGAGACGGCCTGGCGGCAGGCGAAGCGGTCGGTCATGCCGGCCACGTAGGTCGCCGCGGCCCGGATCGCCTCGTCCGCCCCGCCGCCGGACCGGGGCGCGTCCGGCAGCAGGTGCGGACGGTCGCCGTAGTGCTCGACCAACGCCCGCAGCAGGGCGACGACCGACTCCGCCTGGGCCGCGCTGGCCGGGCGCAGGTAGACGTGCTCGTAGTTGAACCGGCGCAGCTCGGCGAGGGCCTCGGCCACCGACGCCTCCATGCCGATGCGGCCGGACTCGGCCGTCGTCGTGACCATCGCCGCGATGAACGCCCCGAGCTGATGAGACCGCGTGGCCCCGCACCGGTCGGCGACGACCGGCGGCAGCATGGCGGCGGCCACGATGCCGGCGGCCACGGCGTCCTCGAAGTCGTGGCACACGTAGGCGATGCGGTCGGCCCACGACACGACCTCGCCCTCCGGCGTGGCCGGCGCCGGACGGCTCCACGAGTGGTTGCGGATGCCGTCGAGCGTCTCGGCGCACAGGTTGAGCGCGGCGAGCGTGACGTCGGCGCCCCAGCAGGCGTGCTCGTACCCGCCGGCGACGTACGGCGACAGCGCGTCCTCGCTGGCGTGACCGCCGGGTCCGTGCCCGCAGTCGTGGCCCAGCGCGATGGCCTCGGCGAGCGCCACGTTGAGCCCGAGCACCCTGGCCACCGACGTGGCGACCTGGGCGACCTCGAGCGCGTGGGTCAGGCGGGTGCGCTGGTGGTCGTCGGGGAACACGAACACCTGGGTCTTGCCGGCCAGGCGGCGGAAGGCGGAGGCATGCAGGATGCGATCGCGATCGCGCTCGAAGCACGTGCGCCACTCGTCGGGCTCCTCGGCGCGGGCCCGCCGGCCGGCACCGACGGCCCTGGTCGCCGCGGCGGCCAGATGGGCGTGCTGGCGCTCCTCCCGCCGGCGCCGGTCGACCAGCGGCCCGGCCACGACGGCGTGCGAGTCGGCATGGGCGAGCACGAGCCGCTCGCGCCCGTGACCGGCCATCGTGGCCGCCCAGCGGTCAGCCCGCTCCTGCATCGACTCGTCACCCACCCCGACGAGCTTAGGAACCGGGTGTCAGGTCGCGTCGTTCAGAGGTGGACAGCCCGGTTCGGCACGCCGGTGCCTCCAGGCGCTTCGGCGGCCGCGTTGACAACGTGTCAGGTCGCGTCGTTCAGAGGTGGACGGCCCGGTGGCGTCGTTCAGGGTGGCGACAGGATCGAAGGCGCATCATCGACCCCATGAAGCGAACGAGGATCATCGTCGGTGTCGCCGTGGCCGCGGTGGCGCTCGGCACCGGGGTCTCCTACGCCGTGGCGCAGAGCGACGACGACGGGACCGAACAGCGGATCGTCGGCGCCGACCTGGAACGGGCCACCGCGGCGGCGTTGGCGTCCACCGGCGGCGGGAGGGTGACCGGCACCGAGGTCGGCGACGAGGAGAGCTACTACGAGGTCGAGGTCACGCTCGACGACGGCTCGCAGGTCGACGTCCAGCTCGACCGTGACTTCGCGGTCGTCGGCAGCAGCGCCGATCACGAGGACGACACCTCCGACCGCGACTGAGTCCGGCGCCGGCCGGGCCGGGCGGGAACGCGCCCGGGAGCGCCGTGAACCGCACCGGTAGCGTGGCTCGGTGTCCCAGTTCGTCGACGAATGCCAGCTCAACGTGCGTGGCGGCGACGGCGGGGCCGGCTGCGTGGCGTTCCGGCGGGAGGGTCCCGTGGCCATGGGCGGCCCGAACGGGGGCGACGGCGGACGCGGCGGCGACGTCTGGCTGGTCGCCGACCACAACGTGGCCTCGCTGTTGGCCTTCCGGGACCATCCCCACCGCCGGGCCGCCTCCGGCGTGCACGGCAAGGGCAAGGACCTCCACGGCCGCAGCGGCGAGTCGCTGGAGATCGCCGTCCCCGAGGGCACCGTCGTCTCGGACCTCTACGACGCGGAGGTGTTGGCCGAGCTGCTGCACCACGGCGACCGGTGGCTGGCCGCCGCCGGCGGCCGCGGCGGTCGCGGCAACGCCCGGTTCCTCAGCAACCGGCGACGGGCGCCGAAGTTCGCCGAGCAGGGTGAGCACGGGGAGGAGCGCTGGCTCAAGCTGGAGCTGCAGCTCATGGCCGACGTGGCGCTCGTCGGGTTCCCCAACGTCGGTAAGAGCACGCTGATCAGCGTCATCTCGGCGGCCAAGCCGAAGATCGCCGACTACCCGTTCACGACCCTGGAGCCTAATCTCGGCGTCGTCCGCCTCGACGACGCCGCCGAGATGATCGTCGCCGACATCCCCGGGCTGATCGAAAAGGCCAGCGCCGGCCGGGGCCTCGGTCACCGCTTCCTGCGCCACGTCGAACGGGCCCGGGTGCTGTGCCTGCTCGTCGACCTCGCCGCCCTCGACGGCACCTCACCGGCCGAGCAGGAGCGGGTCCTGCTGGTCGAGCTCGGCAAGTACCGGCCCGAGCTCCTCGAGCGACTCCGTCTCGTCGTCGGGACCAAGGCCGACGCCACGGCCGGGCTCGACGACCTCGGCTTCGAGCCCGACGGCGAGTCGCGCTTCGTCATCTCCGCCGTCACCGGCGACGGCGTCGGTGGGCTCGTCGGGGCGATGGCGTCCCTCGTCCACCAGGCCCGCACCGCCGAGCCGTGGCGGGACGGCGTCGTGCTGCTGCGGCCCGAGCCGACCGGGGCCGTGGTCGAGCGGCTGTCCGCCAACGAGTTCCGGGTCAGCGGCCGCTACGTCGAGCGGACGGTGGCGCTCAACGACGTGTCGAGCGACGACGCCACGGCGTACATCAGCCGCCGGCTCGATCGGCTCGGCGTCCCCCGCCTGCTGGCCCGCGCCGGCGCGGCCGAGGGCGACGTCGTGTGGATCGGGGACTTCAGCTTCGAGTACGTGCCGTGAGTGCGACGACGCGCGTCGTCGTGAAGATCGGCACGTCGTCACTCACCGACGAGCGGGGCGAGATCGACGACACGGCCATCGGTGCGCTGAGCGCCGAGATCGCCGCCTTGCGCGGCGGCGGGCACGAGGTCATCGTCGTGTCGTCGGGCGCCGTCGCCGCCGGCGTCGCCGCGCTGGGGCTCGGCCGGCGGCCGTCCGACACGAC
>JACCUL010000161.1 GCA_013811855.1 Acidimicrobiia bacterium | reverse complement strand
ACAACAGGCCGCGAGGGCCGTCGCACTTCCGCCCAGGCGTCCAAGGCGGCATCCATGGCCGCGTGTTGGCGTTCGGGCGAGCCGACCGTCCACTCGCTGAACGTGGCGAGGCCGCCGTCGGGGCGCGTAATGTGGGGAGTGTCGAGCGGTTCACCGCGTGGTCCCTTCGAGACGGGCTGCGTCAGCGGCGCGCGCCGTCCGCAGGGCGGTCGCCCACCAGGCGAGCTGATCGAGCATCGTCTTAGCGGCGCCGTTGCGCACATGGTCGCGGGGTTCGCCCAGCTGGTCGAAGTGGTCCCAGGCCATCGCGAAGCTCACCGAGTGCGCATCGTGACGGTGTGTAGCTCGGCGAACACCTTGCGGAGCTGTTCGACGACCCGCAGCCCCCGGCTGACCCCGTCGTAAGACACGAACCCGACCGCCTTTTCGCGCCATTCGTCGCGAGGGACGTCGATCGCCTGCTTCAACGACGCCGGGTAGCCGTGGTTGTACTCCGGTGTGATCACGACGAAGGCGTCCGCCCGACCGATCCGCTCGACGTAGGCCTGCGCCGCGGGGTCGCCACGAGCGGCCGGACCATGGGCAGGTCGACGTCGACGAGGTCGATGACGTCGAGGACCATGTCGTCGCGTGGACCGGCCTGGGCGGCGAACCAGTTGGCGACAGTGCCACCGAAGCGGCCTTCCCTCGTGCTGCCGACGATGATCGCCACATGGAGAGGAGCTGCGGACAGCCCCTCGGCGTTCTGCGCTGGCCGACCTTCGGGCTCGGCCAGCTGTACCGCTCAGCTCACTCCCGCATCGGAGCTCTCCTCGCCCAGGTCAACGAGTCGCTGCGCACCTACTACGTCCTCGCGACCCTCGCCGAGTACGGAGTGCTGTCCCAACAACAGGTGTGCGATCGCATCGAGATGGACCGCAGCGACATGGTCAGGCTGATCGGCGACCTCGAAGGTCGTGGCCACGTCGTACGCACCCGCGATCCTGAAGACCGGCGCCGCTACCACCTCATCCTCGCCCCCGGCGGCAACGCGGCCCTCCCTCCACCGCTGCGACGCGATCCTTGCCGCCGCCACCGATGACGTGTTCGCCAACCTCACCGCCGACGAGCGTCGCACCTTCCACCGGCTTACGCTCCGCGCCCTCGGCCAACCCGAGCGGGTGCTCGACGTGCTCGATCGAGGCATCGCTCAAACGGTTCACACGTGATGCTCGTCTGCGACGACACCGGCGTGACGAGCTCGACTGCGGGGCGCTGGCTACCGTCGAGCGGCATGAGTACCAACACTGTCGCTCTTGTCGTCAAGCTCGTTGCCAAGTCGGACACCCAGGAGGAGGTGGCCCAGTTCCTCGCCGGTGCCGTCGAGCTCGCCAACGATGAGGCCGGGACGGCCGTGTGGTTCGCGTTGCGCAGCGATGCGACCACGTTCTGGATCGTCGATTCGTTCCCCGGCGACGCCGAGCGCCAAGCGCATCTGGACGGCCCGATCGCCGCCGCGCTCATGGAGCACGCGGATCGACTCCTCGCGCAGCCGCCGGAGCTCAACCCGGCTGATGTGCTGGCGTCGAAAGTGAGCTGAGCCGTGAGCGGGTCGGCTGGCTGCTCGAGCGGCGGTTCGGCGGACGGCGGCGCAGGTACACTGTCACGTCGGCCGACTCGCTCGGCCAACCAACTTCAGCTCCGGACCTCGGCTGAACCGTGACCCTGGTTCACCCGCGCACGACAGGAGCGGAAGTGACGCAAGTTGCGAGCGGCGCCGGCTCGGCCGTCGCCGCGGACGAAGCCCTGTGCTGGTCGACGGTCGCCGGGCTGACGGTCATCCACCTCGGCGGCGCAGGAGGGGTGGCGTGGATCGCGCTCCGTCCCTCGGCACCTACGCTGGCGCTGGCCGTGTTGCTCTACGTGGCCTGCGGGTTGTCGATCACGGCCGGGTACCACCGTCTCTTCGCCCATCGCACGTACCGATCGGTCGCTCCCGTCCGCTGGTTCTTCCTCGCTTTCGGGGCGGCGACGTTCCAGAACTCGGCGCTGTCGTGGAGCGCCGATCATCGGGCCCATCACGCCGACACCGATGGTTCGCAGGACCCTCATCCCGTCACCCGCGGTGCATGGTTCGTCCACGTCGGATGGCTCTTCCGTCGGCGTGAGGCCTCGGCCGATGTCACGCGACTGACGGACCTGTGGGCCGTGCGCAGCATCCGGCTGCAGCACCGCCGCTACCCGGTGGTGGCGATCGGGGTGGGGCTCGCCCTTCCGACGGTCATCGCCGCGCAATGGGGCGATCCCGTAGGCGGGCTGCTGGTGGCCGGGTTCCTCCGCGCCGCCGTGCTCCTGCAAGCGACGTTCTGCGTGAACTCACTCGCCCATCTCATCGGCCGGCAACGCTACGACCCCCGTTCGTCGGCCCGCGACAGCGCCCTCACGGCCGTCGTGACCTTCGGGGAGGGCTACCACAGCTTCCACCACCGCTTCCCGTTCGACTATCGCAACGGAGTCCGCTGGTGGCAGTACGACCCGGGCAAGTGGCTCATCTGGACGCTGGCCCGCCTCGGACTGGCGACGAAGGTGCGGACCGCTTCAGCGGCCTCCATCGGCACGGCGGACAAGTCGCGTGTGCGGGGCCGCAACTCGGCCGTCGAGGAACTGCTCGTCGGCTGACCACGTTCGCGTGACGCCGACGCGCCGGCCGGGTGTTCCGGGTGCTCGACTAGCTCTCGCAGCCCGCCGGGGTCTGCTTCGGTGATCCCCCACACCTCCACGGGGCAGTGCCCGGACTGCCGCCGGGCCTGGACATGCCGCGCTGGTTGATGTCTGGCAGCCGCCTGAGGAACGCTGCAAGGCCGCCCTGCCGCGGGCGCTGATCAAACCTGGTCGCCACAGACGTGCCACCGAACCGGAAGCCGCGCGCACCCTGGCCGGCCTTCCTGCTGCCGCCTCCCGGACGCGCTCGGCGCGCGTTCTGGCACGCCGTTCTGTGCTCGAGCGGTCCGTGCAGCTGCCGATTCGGAGCGCTCGTGGATGTGAGCATTCGAAGGCGAGAGCCCCGCTGGCGGGCGATGGTCGAGGCCGTCGATGTGGTGTGCGGCGCGGTGACGTCGGGCGGTCAGCACGCCCGCCTTCTGTGTGCCGGCAACGGCGGTGCGGAAGGCCTTCGTGCACCTCAGTGCTGGCAATTCGAACGGACCCTGGACTCATGGGTCCTGTAGCTGGAAGTGCCAGATGATGGTTGCGGGCGTTCCGCCGTATGCAGCGTTGGTCGCGGCCGGATCGATGTCGAGCAGCGACCATGGCCACTGATCCCAGTCCCCGACTGCGATTTCGTCGGCGGCCGGCGGGGTGTGGTCTTGGACGCGCAGCCGGGGTTCTTCGCAGCGCCGCACCTGCAGACCCAATGTCAGGGCGGCGTTGAGGTAGTCGCTGGCGAGGTGCCGGTAGGCGGGCAGCAGCCGGGGCTCACCTCTGCTGGTCCGTATGTGAGGTACCGATCCCAGGGCGATCCTGGTGTGGTGCAGATCGGAGGTCACGAGATGTCCTCCTGGCCGCAGCACCCTGGCGAACTCGCTGAACGCGGGAACGAGGTCCGGTACGTGGGTCAGCGCTAGGGCGCATACGACGAGGTCAACGTGGTCATCGGGCAGCGGTAGGGCGCGTAGATCGCCGCGTCGCAGATCGGTCTGGGGCACGCCTTTGCCCGCATGTTTGAGCATGTCCGGCGAGCTGTCCAGGCCGATGACCTGGTGGCCGTGGGCGGCGAGGTAGGCGGTGTAGCGGCCGGTGCCGCAGGCCGCGTCGAGGGCGACACCGGGCGACAGGTTGTCGAGGATCTCCTTGACGACGGGTTCCTCGTATTCGAAGATCCCGTTGCCCGGTTGGTCGTAGGTGGCCGACCAGACGTGGTAGCCGTCCACGGTGTCGAGCTGAGCGGCGACGACTCCGTCGCCGCCGAGCGCCGGGTCGTCCAGCAGTCGGCGGATCTCGGCGATGCGGGCGGCGCCGAACTCGCGGTCGAACTCGCCGGCGAAGGTCCGCAGCAGGGCGATGCCTTCCAGCCCGAGCAGGTATGCCAGTGGGTGCTGGTAGATCACCGCGCGAACCGTACTGAGCGCGTCGGATACTCACCGGGGCCAAGGTCGCGTCGACGAGGTGGTCGTAGGGCCCCCACAACGACAGTGTCGCCAGGGCAACTCCCTGGAGTGCCTCTCCGTTTCACGGTCGACGTAGCAGCGAAGTCGCATGCCTACTCGGACGACTCGTCTCCGAGGAGTCCCAGGTCGGCGCGTTCGTCTCCACATGCCGACCGGTCGCGCTCGCGGCTGTTAGCACAGACGTGTTGCCCACCCGCGTCCGCCCGAGAATGGCGACGGATCAGGGCGCGCCTCGACGAAGGTGACGGTGTCCCAGAACGCGCGGGCCGCGCAGGCCTGACCCGCGTGGCAGAAGTGCCAGAACAGGGCATCGCCGAGACGATCACACCCGTCGCAGATGTCCCGACGACTCGCATCCTGAACCAGAGGTCTCGATCGACCGGTGTCCTGGTCGCCCGGCGGTCTTGGCCGTGCTCGACCACGGGCTGAACCGTCTGGGAAGCTCGGCGGCATGGACAATGCTCGCCGCACGACGATCGGCGCGCTCCCGGTCGTCGTCGACGCCCACGCGGTCGTGCTCGTCGAAGGAGCCAGTGACAGAGCCGCGCTCGAACGGCTGGCGGTGCGGCAGGGGCGGGACCTCGCCGCCGAAGGTGTCGCCATCGTCTCGATCGGCGGGGCGACGAACATCCGCCGGTTCCTGGAACGGCTCGGACCGCACGGTGCCGACCTCGTGTTGGCCGGCCTCTGCGACGCCGGCGAGGAGCGGGCCTTCCGGCGCGGGCTGGCCGGCGCTGGTCTCGGCGCCGATCTCACGCGAGCCGAGATGGAGTCCGTCGGCTTCTACATGTGCGTCGACGACCTGGAGGACGAGTTGATCCGGGCGCTCGGCCCGGCCTCGGTGGAGGCGATCCTCGGCGACGAGGGCGACCTCGCGTCGTTCCGGATCTTCCAGAAGCAGCCGGCGCAGCGCGATCGCTCGACGCAGGCGCAGCTCCGCAGGTTCATGGGTACCCGCCAGGGCCGCAAGATCCACTACGCGTCCGTGCTCGTCGACGCGCTCGAACTCGACCACGTTCCCCGACCTTTGGACGGTGTGCTCTCCCGCGTGTGACGGGCTCCCTCGGACCCGCTCAACAGCCGGTCGCGTCGCGGAGCCGCTGGCACGCTTCGGCGAGTCGAACCGCGCCAAGCGTCGTCACCCGGCGTCGGAAGGCGGAGCGGGCGATGGTGTGGACGTTGTCGAAGTTGACCACGCAGTCCGTCGGCACGCCATCCTTCGACGCGTGCAACTCGAGCTCCGAGACCAGTCCCCGCCGGGTCCTGGTCACTGCCGCGACGACCACTGCGGCGATGCGCTCGGCCACGGGATCCCGGGTGAGGACGAGCACCGGTCGGTCGCCGCCAGGGGTGGCGGCGAACCAGATCTCACCGCGCCGCATCGGCCCAGTCCGTCCAGTTCTCGGCGGGACCCCAGTCGGCGATCTCGCCGAGCGCGCTCTCGTCATCGCTCAAGGGAGCGTTCGCCCAGCGGTCGGCGTCGTGTTCCGACGCCAGCCGGACGAGATGGTCGTGGAGCGCGTCGCGAAGCAGCTGTGACTTGTCGACGCCGAGGCGAGCCGCCCACTGTTGCGCCCTTCGTGCCTCATCGGGCTCGACACGGAAACTGAGCATTGTCATACGACGACGTTATCGCGTATGACACCGCCGGCGGCTCGTCAGGATCGGCAAACCGGCGCGCGGTCAGAAGGCGCGGCTCCGTACCGTCGATCGCGTGTTCACGCACCCGACCGACCTGCCCGACGAAGCCGTCGTCGACGCCCTCCGTGCCGGATGGGGCGTGGCGGTGTCCTCGCTCGAGTACGCGCCGGTCGGCTTCGGGAGCCACCACTGGCACGTCGTCGAGGCGGGTGGCGGGCGGTGGTTCGTCACGGTCGACGATCTGCGGGTCAAACGACGCGATCCGAGCGAGCCGCTCGGTGTGGCCGAACGACGACTGCGAGCCGCGCTCTCCACCGCCCGGGCGCTGCGGGATGCCGGGCACGCGTTCGTCGTCGCGCCGGAGAGCGGCCGGGACGGTGACGTCGTCAGCGTCGTCGACGAACGCTGGGTCGTCGCCCTGTACCCGTTCATCGAGGGTCGCTCGCGTACGTGGGGCCGGTACGCCGACACGGCCGCGCGACACGCCGTGCTCGACCTCCTCGTCGAGCTCCACGCGGCATCGGGTCGGTCGGTCGAGCACGCCCTGGTGGACGACTTCCCTGTCCCCCAACGCGGCGGCTTGCTCGATGCGCTCGACGACACGTCGACGCCCTGGGGCACCGGGCCCTACGGCGACCGGACGCGCCATCTGCTGACGCGCGCCGGCGGCGGGCTCGAGGGGGCCTTCGCCCGCTTCGACGAGCTCGTCACCGCCGCCGTGGAGGAGCCCGAGCGCATGGTGCTGACACACGGCGAACCTCACGCCGCCAACACGATCGAGACGTCAAGCGGGGTGGTGCTGATCGATTGGGACACGGCGCTGATCGCCCCACCCGAGCGGGATATGTGGTCGCTGGCCGCCGAGGATCAGGCGGTTCTGGCTCGCTACGCCGACGTGACGGGCGTGACGTTGCGTAGCGAGGTGATCGAGCTGTACCGCATCGCATGGGACCTGACGGAGGTGGCGCTGTTCGTCTACGACTTCCGCACCGAGCACGACGACACCGCCGACACGCGCACGGCGTGGGCCGCGCTCGAACGGTGCGCCGACGCACTCGGCGGGATCCGTTAGCCGCCGCCGACGCGGCCGGCGCACGCGACGATGACGTCGGCGGCATGCGCCGCGTCGTCGAGCGTGGTCCTCCACGACGACACGCTGATGCGCATCGCCGTCGCGCCCTGCCACTGCGTCGGCCCGCACCAGACGCGTCCGTCGGCCTGGATCGCGGCGATCAAGCGCTCCGTCGTCGGCCCGTCGTCGAGCCGCACCAGGACCTGGTTGAGCACGACGTCGTTGAGCACCGTCAGGCCGGCGGCCCTGAGGCGGTCGGCGATGAGGGCGGCGCCGTCACACGCCGTCGTCACCAGGGCCGCCACACCGTCGCGACCGAGTGTCCGCAGCACCGACCACACCTCGATCTGACGGGCCCGCTGCGACGACTGCGGCGTGTGGTGCATGGCCTCGAACGACTCCGACGCCGGGAGGTACCCGGCGACGGCGGCGAACGTCCGTCGCAGGTCGGCGAGGCGTCGAACGAAGGCGACGCCGCAGTCGTACGTGACGTTGAGCCACTTGTGCCCGTCGGTCGCCCACGAGTCGGCCCGATCGAGCCCGGCCACCAGGTCGGCCCTGTTCGGGTCGGCGCGCGCCCACAGGCCGAACGCGCCGTCGACGTGGAGCCACCCGGACCGCTCGGCCAGCCAGTCGGCGATGCCGTCGAACGGATCGAAGGCACCGGTGTTCACCTCACCGGCCTGGGCGCAGACGAGCACCGGACCGTCGAGATCGGGCAGCAGTTCGGAGCGCAGGCGGCCTTGGTCGTCCGCCGGCACGACGTGGACGCGGGACCGACCCAGCCCGACGAGGCCGAGCGACTTGGACAGCGTGGAGTGCGCCCGCTCGCCGATGACCACCGGGATGTCGGGCGCACCGAACAGTCCGCTTTCCTGCACGTCCCAGCCGACGCCGGCGAGCAGCGCGTCCCGCGCCGCGGCGAGGCGCGAGGCGTTGGCGACGGTGGCGCCGGTGACGAACGCCATGCCCGTCTCCGCCGGGAGGTGCAGCAGCTCGACGAGCCACCGGCGCACGACGTCGTGCAGCTTCGCGCCCACGGCGACATGGCCGGCAGCGCCGTGTTCTGGTCCCAGCTCGCGGCCAGCCACGAGCTGGCGAGCGCCACGGGCAATGTGGCGCCCATGACGAAGCCGTAGTAGTGGGGTCCGGTCGAGGCGACCGTGGCAGGGCTCCCGTACTCGTGGAGGAGCTGCAGCGTGGCCGCGGTGTCGATGCCGTGGTCGGATAGCGGTTCGTCGAAGGCGGCCAGCGCGGCGAGCGCGGTGTCGTCGGGGGCGACCCGGCGATCATCGATCGACGAGACGTACTCGGCGGCCATCGCCGCCGCGGTCCGGAGCAGCTCGACCTCGGTCATCGACACACACTGTCCGCTCGGCAACACCGGTCGAGCGAGTTGCTGTCAGGTCACGCGGACCTGCCGGGAGTGCCAGCCGCTGGCGCCGTTGGGCGCTGGTGCGGCGGTCTCCTCGGTCTGGGTCACGCCGTCACCGTCGGTGGCGCGGACCCGGATGATGTGCTCGCCAGGCTCGGCCTCCCACTCGAGCCGCCACTGCACCCACGTGTTCCCGCTGGCCACGCGGCCGAGCTCGGCGCGCTGCCACGAGCCGTCGTCGACCTGGACCTCGACGAGGTCGATGCCCCGGCTCGGTGCCCACGCCACGCCGGCGATCGGCTGGGGCCCGGCGACCAATCGGGCTCCTGACCGGGGGACGTCGATGCGCGACGCCGTCTTGATGGGGCCCTCCTTCGACCAGCCACGCGGCACCCAGTAGCCGTCGAAGGCCTCCCAGGTCGTCAGCTCGATCTCCTCCAGCCACTTCGTCGCCGAGACGTATCCGTAGAGCCCGGCGACGATGAGCCGCGCCGGGTAACCGTGATCGGCCGGCAACGGCTCGCCGTTCATGGCGTAGGCGACCAGCGCCGTGCGGCCGTTGACGACGTCGACGGGGAAGCCGGCCGTGAACCCGTCCACCGAGCGCCCGACGATCTGAGTCGCCGTGGCCTGCACACCGGCCCGTTCGAGCAGCGCCGCCAACGGCACGCCCTGCCACACCGCGTTCCCGACGAGCCGGCCGCCGACCTCGTTGGAGACGCAGGCGATGGTGACGGTCTCCTCGATGCTGTCGAGCGACAGGAGCTCCTCGTAGTCGAGCTCGAGCGGCCGGTCGACGAGGCCGGTGAGTCGCAGCTTCCACCGGTCGGCGTCGACCTGCGGCGTCGTGAGCGCCGTGTCGATCCGATAGAAGTCGGCGTTGGGTATCACGTACGGCGAGAGCCCGTCGACCTCGAACGGTTGCGTCGGCGGCGGAGTCGCGGCCCGTGACGGCCGCGGCAGCACGGCGGAGCGCCGGGCCGTTTCGACGGAGTCGGCGGCGCGGATGCGCCGACCGAGCACCGCAGC
>JACCUL010000373.1 GCA_013811855.1 Acidimicrobiia bacterium | reverse complement strand
GCGCCAAGGGCATCGGCGAGTCCGGCACGATTGGGTTGACGCCGGCCGTGCACTTGGCCGTGATCGACGCCGTCGCCCACCTCGGCGTGCGCCACATCGACATGCCGACCACGTCCGAGAAGGTCTGGCGGGCGCTCCGCGATGCGACCGGTCACTAAAATGACTGGATGACCATTCAGCTGACCGCCACAGATGCCAAGGCGCAGCTCCTCGCGCTGCTGGACCTGGTCGCCGCGGGCGACGAGATCGAGATCACCAAGCACGGCCGGACCGTGGCCCGTCTGGTTCCGGCGCGAGGCGCGTCGGCGTTGCGCGGCTGCATGGTCGGGCTGGCTGTCTCGGCGGCGACGGACGAGGAGCTGTTCAGCACTGGTGAGATGTGGGAGCGGTCGTGAGCACGGTGCTCCTCGACAGCCACGTCGTCCACTGGATGGCCGCCGAGCCAGAGGAGCTCAGCCCTGTCGCAGCACAGGCGCTCGACGACGCCGACGAGCTCGCCGTGGCCGACATCACCTGGCGCGAGCTGGCGTGGCTGGCGCACCATCAAAGGATCGTGATCTCCTTGCCGCTGCGCACGTGGCTGGGCCGGCTGGCCAATCAGGTCCGCTCGGTCCCGTTGACGCCCGCCATCGCGGCGACCGCCGTGGAGCTGCCCGCGTCCTTCCCACGTGATCCGGCCGACCGCATGATCTACGCGACGGCGATCGAGTACGGCTGGCAGCTCGTGACCAAGGATGGGCGCCTGCGATCGCATCGCCATCCGCGCGCCATCACCGTCTGGTGAACACGACGCACATCCTGATCGACCTCGACGGGACCCTCAGCGACTCCGAGCCGGGGATCACGTCGTGCCTGCGGGCCGCGCTGATCGACGAAGGCCTGCCCGTGCCGCCACCGGACGTCCTGCGCCAGGTGATCGGGCCCCCGTTCGAGCTCGGGCTACCGCTGATCGGCGTGCCCGGCGATCGGCTGTGGGCCGTGATCGATCACTACCGCCAGCGCTACGAGCGCGACGGCCTGTACGACACCGTCGCCTACGACGGCGTCGCCGAGATGCTCGACCGGCTGGCCGCCGCCGGCTTCGTGCTGGCCTTGGCGACGGCCAAGCCGGAGCCGACCGCGGTGCGCGTCGTCGAGCACCTCGGCTTCACCGACCGCTTCGCCGCGCTCGTCGGGGCGTCGTTCGAGCCCGGACGGCGGACCAAGGGGGAGGTCATCGCGCACGCCCTGGTGCGGCTCGGGATCGAGGCGGGACCACACGTCGTGATGGTCGGCGACCGATCCCACGACGTCGAGGGCGCCCGGCAGCACGGCATCGGGACGATCGGCGTGCTGTGGGGCTACGGCTCCGAGGACGAGCTGCGGGCGGCCGGCGCCAGCGTGCTCGCCACCCACCCCAGCGACGTCGGCGACCTGCTGACGCCCGCCGGTGCGCCGACCACCGGGACGACCTAGCGTCATCCGTCGCATGTCGATCGAGCCCGACATCTCCGTGGGCGCCCCGCCGATTGCACCGGTGCCGCGCTCGGCGGCCGACCGCTTCGCCCGCCGTGTGTTGCGACTCCCGCTCGATGCGCCGCCCGGGTCGGCGGCGGGCGCCCGCCAGGCCTTCCAGACGTCGCTGGCCGTGGCCACCGTGCGCTGCCTCCTCATGTACATCGTGTTCCCGTTCGTGCTGCCCGCGGTCGGGCTGGCCAACGACGTGGGGCCGGCGATCGGGGCGCTCATCAATGTGGCCGCGATCGTGTGCATCGTGGCGAGCATGCGGCGGTTCTTCCGCGCCGATCACGCCAAGCGCTGGTGGTACGCCGCGCTCGGCGCGACGGTGCTGATGTTCCTGGCCTACCTCCTCGTGCGCGACGTCGTCGACGCGCTGACGTAGTCGATCGGGTTGCGTCATAGCCAACGTTAGGGGTACCTTACAACCTCATGGCGTTGGTGTGCCTGTGTCACGGGGTGTCGGAGCGGCGGGTGCGCCATGAGATCGACGCCGGCGCGACCACGATCGAGGACATCGCCGAGCGCTGCCGCGCCGGCAGCTGCTGCGCCGGGTGCCACCCCACGCTCGCCGACCTGCTCGTCGACGGCGCGGCCCGGGACGAGCCGGTGCTCGTCGCCGGCCGTCGCCTCCGCATCGCGTGACCCCCGTAGGGCCGGCGCGCAAGGCTGCTGGCGCAGCCGAAGAAGACACACCGTAACGATGGAGGCCTCGCCTATCGGCTCGGCCTCATAGAGTCCGGCGCATGCAGGGTCACGACGACGTCACCGAACTGCTCAACGAGGTCCTCACGGCCGAGTTGACGGCCATCAACCAGTACTTCGTACACGCCAAGATGTGCCGCAACTGGGGCTACCAGCGCCTCGCCGACCACGTCCGGGCCGAGTCGATCGACGAGATGCGCCACGCCGAGCTGCTGATGGACCGCATCCTGTACTTCGGGGGCATCCCCAACGTGCAACGGCTCTTCCCCCTCCACGTCGGCGAGACCGTGGCCGAGCAGTTCGAGTCCGACCTCCAGATCGAGTACGACGCCGTCGAGCGCCTCAACCGGGGCGTCGCCCTGTGCGTCGAACGGGGCGACAACGGCACCAGGGAGCTCCTCGCCGACCTCCTCGTGGCCGAGGAGGACCACATCGACTGGCTGGAGACCCAGCAGGAGGCGATCCGCCAGATCGGCATCGAGCAGTACCTCGCCCAGCAGTTGTAGGAGTAGCCGCTCGCAGGGCGACCGTTCGGTCTCACGGCGTTGCCAGCCAGGTTCGGAGGGCGTGTCATGATGACCCGGTCGGGGGAGATCGTTCACCCACGCAAGGGGGCCCAGTGGAGATCAGCGTCACGGTCAACGGGACCGCGCACAGCCACGATGTGGAGCCGCGCACGTTGCTCGTGCACTACATCCGGGAACAGGTCGGGCTCACCGGCACGAACATCGGCTGCGACACGTCGTCGTGCGGCGCCTGCACCATCCACCTCGACGGGCAGTCGGTGAAGAGCTGCACGGTGCTCGCCGTGCAGGCCGACGGAGCCGACATCACCACCATCGAGGGGCTGGCCACCGACGGCGAGCTGCACCCCATGCAGCAGGCGTTCATGGAGAACCACGGCCTGCAGTGCGGCTACTGCACGCCGGGCATGGTCATGGCGGCCATCGGCCTGCTCGACGAGAACCCGTCGCCGACCGAGCAGGAGGTCCGCATCGGGCTGGAGGGCAACCTCTGCCGCTGCACCGGCTACCACAACATCGTCAAGGCCGTCCTGGCCGCCGCGAGCGCCTGAGGGGCCCCGGCGATGACTGTGACAGATTCTCCGACCACCACCGGCGGCGTGCTCGGCCAGCGCCTCTTGCGCAAGGAGGACCCGGCCCTCCTCACGGGCGAGGCCAAGTTCACGGCCGACCTGGCCATCCCCGGTGCGCTGCACCTCGCCCTCGTACGCAGCCCGCACGCCCACGCCAACATCACGTCGATCGACACCAGCGCGGCGGCGGCGATGCCCGGCGTCGTCGCCGTCTACACCGGCGCCGACCTCATGGATGCGTGGGGCGCGCCGATGCCGTGCGCGTGGCCGGTCACCGAGGACATGAAGAACCCGCCGCACTACCCGCTCGCCACCGAGTCGGCGAAGTACGTGGGCGACGGCGTCGCCGCCGTGCTCGCCACCAACGACACCGCCGCTCGTGATGCCGTCGAGGCCGTCGACGTCACATGGGAGCCGCTCGAGGCCGTCGTCGACCTCGAGGACTCGCTGGCCGACCGGGTCGTCATCCACCCCGACCTCGGGACCAACCGCAGCTACACGTGGGACCTCAAGGTGGAAGCCGAGGAGGGCGCGGTCGACCGGGCCTTCGCCGACGCCGCCTTCACGGTCAGCGAGCGTTACGTCCAACAGCGCCTGATCCCGATGGCGATGGAGCCCCGGGCGGTCGCCGCCGTCCCCCAGCCGTTCGGCGGCGACATCACGCTGTACTCGGCGACGCAGATCCCCCACATCCTCAAGGTGATGTCGGCGCTGACGCTGGGCATCCCCGAGCACCAGGTGCGCGTCGTCGCCCCCGCCGTGGGCGGCGGCTTCGGCTCCAAGCTGAACGTGTATGCCGAGGAGTTGCTGTGCATGGCGTTGGCCCGCAAGCACGCCGTGCCGGTGCGCTGGAACGAGACCCGCTCTGAGAACGCGCAGGCCACGATCCAGGGCCGCGGCCAGATCCAGCACATCGAGCTGGCCGCCGACGCCGACGGCAAGGTCGTCGCCATGCGGGTGCGGCTGCTCGCCGACATGGGCGCCTACCTCCAGCTCGTCGCCCCCGGCATCCCGCTGCTCGGCGCGTTCCTCTACGCCGGCGTGTACGACCTGCCCCAGGCGTACGACTTCTCGTGTACGGCCGTGTTCACGACGCTGACCCCGACGGATGCCTACCGCGGCGCCGGCCGCCCCGAAGCCACGTACGCCATCGAGCGGGCTATGGACGCCCTCGCCGCCGAGATCGGCGTCGACCCACTCGAGTTGCGCCGCCGCAACTACATCCAGGCCGACGCCTACCCGTACACGGCCTTCACCGGGTTGGTGTACGACTCGGCGAACCACCCCCAGGGGGCGGACATCGCCGCCGACCTGGCCGACTACGCCGGGGTGCGCCAGCGCCAGACGTCGCAGAACGTCAACGGCGCCACGAAGCGGCTCGGCATCGGCGTGTCGTCGTACTTCGAGATGTGCGGGCTGGCTCCGTCGCGGGTGCTGGCGTCGCTCGCCTACTCGGCCGGTGGCTGGGAGGCCGCCACCGTACGGGTGCTGCCGACGTCGAAGGTGCAGGTCGTCACGGGTTCGACGCCGCACGGCCAGGGGCACGAGACGGCGTGGTCGATGATCGTCGCCCACAAGCTCGGCGTCAGTCCCGACGACGTCGACGTGCTGCACAGCGACACCGCCATCTCGCCGCTCGGCATGGACACGTACGGCTCCCGCTCGCTGCCCGTCGGCGGCGTTGCCGTCGCCATGGCCTGCGACAAGGTGATCGACAAGGCGGCCCAGATCGCCGCTCACCAGTTGGAGGCCGATGTGGCCGACCTCGACTTCGCCGGCGGCGCGTTCACGGTCAAGGGCTCCCCCGACCGCTCGATGCCGTTGGCGGCCATCGCCTTCGAGGCGTTCACGGCGCACAACCTGCCAGATGGGCTGGAGCCGAACCTGGAGGCCCAGGTCAGCTACGACCCGCCGAACTTCTCGTGGCCGTTCGGCACGCACATGTGCGTCGTCGAGGTGGACGTCGAGACCGGCGACGTCGAGGTGCTCAAATACGTCGCCGTCGACGACTGCGGCGTGCAGGTCAACCCGCTGATCGTCGAGGGCCAGGTCCACGGCGGCGTCATCCAGGGCCTGGCCCAGGCGCTGTACGAGGAGGCCGTCTACGACTCCGAGGGCAACCTCAAGACCAGCACGCTCGCCGAGTACATGGTGCCGGCGGCCAGCGACGTGCCACCGGTGACCATGGGCCACAGCGTCACGCCGTCGCCCACCAACAGCCTCGGCGTCAAGGGCGTCGGCGAAGCCGGCACGATCGGCGCCGCCCCGGCGGTGATCAACGCCATCGTCGACGCCCTGTCGGGGCTCGGCGTTCGTGACGTCCCGATGCCGGCCAGCCCGTTCACGGTGTGGAAGGTGATCAACGAGGCGCGCGCCGGCGGCTCGTCCGACGCCACGGATGCGGCCGGTACGGAGGTCGGCGACCACGAGGGCGTCACCGCCCGCACCACCGTCGGCGGCGGCGGCGACGAATCGACCGCCAACGAGGAGAACGGAAGCACGTCATGATCCCCGCCGCCTTCGACTACGTCCGGGCCGGCTCGGCCGAGGAGGCCGTCGAGCTGATCGGCCAGCACGGCGAGGAGGCCAAGTTCCTCGCCGGCGGGCACAGCCTGCTGCCGCTGATGCGACTGCGCTTGGCCCAGCCCAGCGTCCTCGTCGACATCGGGCGGATCAGCGACCTGTCGTACATCCGCGATGCGGGTGACCACGTCGCCATCGGCGCGCTGACCCGTCACTCGGAGATCGAGCACTCCGACGTGCTGGCCCAGCACGTGCCGCTGCTGGCCCACGCGGCCAGCCAGGTCGGTGATCCGCAGGTCCGCCACCGCGGCACCATCGGCGGGTCGCTGGCCCACGCCGATCCGGCGTCCGACCTGCCGGCGACCACGCTGGCGTTGGGCGCCACCTACGTCGCGCAGGGGCCGGGCGGCACCCGGGAGATCGCCGCCGCCGACTTCTTCGAGAGCTTCCTCATGTCGACGCTGGCCGCCGACGAGCTGCTCACCGAGATCCGCGTGCCCAAGATGGACGGCGCCGGGTGGAGCTTCCAGAAGTTCAACCGCCGGGCCCAGGACTGGGCCATCGTCGGGGTCGCCGCATGGCGGCGCAACGGCGCCGCCGGCGTCGGGCTCGTCAACATGGCGTCGACCCCCGTGCTGGCCACCAGCGTCGCCTCGGCGCTCGCCGGTGGAGCCTCGATCGCCGACGCCGCCGAGCAGGCCGCGGCCGAGGCCGACCCGACGGCCGACCTCAACGCCAGCGTCGAGTACCGCATCCACCTGGCCAAGGTCCTGACCCGCCGGGCCCTGGAGGCGGCGTCGGCCTGAAGGTTCTGATTCCCTGAACCCGCAGTTTTCGCCGGGTTTCGCGCATCAGAATCGGTCAGAGGAGGGCTTGATAGGCGCCGCCGTCGACGTGGATCTGGGCGCCGGTCAGGAACGTCGCCTGCTCGCTGCAGAGGAAGGCGACGATCGAGCCGAAGTCGTCCGCCGCGCCCATCACCACGTCCTCGACGTCGTCTCCGTATAGCGCTCGGACGCGGTCGGTGCGGTGGAGGCCGGGCTGCAACGAGTTGACCGTCACGCCCTCGGCGGCGACCTCGCGGGCGAGCGTCTTGAGGAACCCGGTGGCGCCGGCCCGCGCCGTGTTCGACAGGATCAGGTTCGGCATCGGCTGGCGCACGGCCAGCGACGTGATGGCGACGACCCGACCCCAGCGCTGCTCGCGCATCGGCCCGACGGCGGCCTTGCACATCGCCACGACCGACAGCAGGTTGAGCTCGATCGCCGGCAGGTAGGCATCGAGATCGGTCGTCGTGAAGTCGCCGGGGGGCGGGCCACCGGCGTTGGTCACGAGGACGTCGATGCCGCCGAGGGCCTCGGTCGCCGCGGCGACGAACGCCGTGGCGCCGTCCGCCCCCCCGACGTCGCACACCAGCCCGACGCAGCCCTCGCCGATCTCGGCCGCGGCGTCGTCGATGCGCGCCCGGTCGCGTCCGCAGATGG
>JACCUL010000358.1 GCA_013811855.1 Acidimicrobiia bacterium | reverse complement strand
CGAGGAACCCGCGCAGCAGCGACTCGCCGCGCAGCAGGATCTCGCCGCCGGCGCTCGTGGTCACGGTCATCCCCTCGACGGCCTCGCCGAGCTCGCCCGGGACCATCGTGGTGCGCCCCGAGATCGTCGCCGCGCCGCCGCACTCGGAGACGCCGTAGGTGTTGCGCACGAACCACCCGAGCGCGCCAAGCAGCGCGTGGGCCTCCGGGTCGAGTGGCGAGGTCCCGGAGAACAGCTCGCCGGCGCGCTGCAGGCCGAGCGCCCGCGCCGCCTTGCCGCCGACGAGGCGCCCGACGAGCGACACGTCACCGCGCCGAATCTCGCCCGCGTCGAGGCGGCGGGCGACGTCGTCCGCCAGCCGCCGGCCCATCCACCGACCGATCGCCGACCCCTCGAGGCCCCGACGAACCTCGGCGATCACCTCGTCGAACAGCAGCGGGGCACCGAACAGCACCGTCGGCCGGACGGCGCGGAGGTCCTCGACGAGCGTGTCGATGCCGCCGCCGTAGTAGACCTCGCCGGCCAGCAGCGTGGCCGCGAAGACGTTGATCAGCTGGTGCGAGATGTGCCCGCTCGGGAGGATGGCGGCGAACCGGGGATGAGCGTGGTCGACGCTGTCGCGCACGGCCCACGTCGCCGCCAGCAGCGCGCTCACCGGAAGGTCGATGACCTTGGCCGGCCCGGTGGTGCCGGTGCTCTGCAGGTAGACCGATGGTTCGCCGCCGTCGTCGGCGGCGGCGACGGCGTGCAGCTCGGCGACGACCGCCTCCGTCTCGAACCCGGCGCCGTCCTCGGTGCGGATGCGCTCGCGGCCCGGGCCCGCCATGCGGCGACGAGCTCGTCCAGTGGCACGACCTCGGCGCCAGCCGGGAGCGCGTCGGCGATCGTGGGTGCCGCCGCGGCGTCGACGGATACCCAGCGCGGCGCCACCGCGGTCAGCACCCGGGCCACCTCCGTCGTCGGCGCATCGGCGTAGACCGGGTTGACCGACCGGCCGGCGATGAGCGCCGCCAGCTCGACGATCGTGTGCGCCGCCGACGGTGCGGCGACGATGCTCATGGCTCCCGTTCCACGTTGGGCGGCCAGCCAGCGGGCGCCTTCGGCCACGGTCCGGCCGACGTCGAACCACGTCGCCGACGTCCAGCCTCCCGGGCCCTTCTCGCGCATCGCGGCGCGCTCGGGGTGGCGGCGCACGGTTTCGGCCAACAGGGCGGCGACCGAATGCGGCCGAGGGGTCACGTTGCGGGTGCCGGGCATGGGAGTCCTCCTGCGGTGGCCCAGGCTGCGGGCCTGAGCGGGCTGAGCGGGCTGAGCATGAGTCGGTAGATCGCCGGGCCGAGCACGATGTCGGTGGCGAGGGCGTAGGCCATGGTGAAGGCGGCGACGATGCCCATGTCGCGTAGCGCCACGAGGCTGCTGGCGGTCATCGAGGCGAAGCCGGCGATGAGCACGATCGAGGAGTAGAACGCCGGCCGCCCGGTCCGTCGCAGCGTGGCGTGCAGCGCGCTGGCCGGATCGTTGCCTGCGGCGATCCGTCGCCGCACCTGCGTCGAGAGGTACACGGTGTCGTCGGCGGCGAGGCCGAGCGAGATGGCCAGGATCATCGCCGTCCCGATGCGCAACGGGATGCCGACGAGGCCCATGAAGGCGAGTGCGGCGACGACCGGCATCACGGTCGGCAGGATCGACGCCAGGAACAGCCGGCGTTCTCGGATGGACAGCAGGATCAGCGGCAGGATGATCGCCAGCGCCGAGAAGGCGGCGAAGCCGACGTCGACCGACAGGCGGTCGATCCCGTTCTGGGCCAGCCACCACTCGCCGACCGGCTCGGCGGTCACGGCCGTCCCGAGGTGGCGCTCGGCCAGCTGCTCGACCCGCTGGACGAACGGCAAGGTGTGGGCGGTGCCGATGTCGCGTAGCCGGATCACGAGGGTGGCGTCGTCGCCCGCGCTCGAACCGAGCAGGGCGTGGACCACCGGTCGCAGCTGGCTCGGCGCGGCGTCGACCAGGGGGCGGACGGCGGCCACCGCGCCGTCGGTGCGCGGGCAGGGGTCGTCGCCCCGCCCCAGCGGAGCCTGCGGGACGAGATCAAGCGGTGAGGCGACGAAGCGCACGTCGGGCAGTGCGCAGATGTCCGTGACGAGCGCGGCCATGGCGCTCGACGAGGTGAGGACGTCACCGCCGCCGTCGGCCGGTCGCAGCCACAGTTCCGGGCCCAGGAAGCCGGAGAACTGCTCCTCGTAGAGCTGTTGCGTGGTCAGTGCCTCGTGCCCGGCCGGGAGCTCTTCGTTGACGCGCTGGTTGACCGAGACGCGGGGGATGCCGAGGGCAGCCAGCGCGGCCAGCAGCACCACGAACGCGCCGACGACGCGCCACGGGCGCCGTTCGACGAGGTCGGCGACGCCGTGGAGGAGGCGCTCGGTCGAGCGGGCGACCAGCGTCGGCCGGGGCCGGGGTGCGGCGCGCCGATGGGTGGCGTCGAGGAGGACCGTGACGACGAGCCAGTTGAGGACGTAGACGGTGGCGACCCCGGCCGCGGTGCACAGGCCGAACGAAGCCACCGCGGGCATGCCGGCGGTGCACAGCGCGATGAACCCGGCCACGGTCGTCACGCCGGTCATCAGCGACGGGAAGGCGACGGCCGTGAACGCGGCGCGGCTGGCCACGGCGTGCTCGGCGCCCCGTTCCCTGCGTCGCCGGTACTCCTCCACGTGGTGCAGGGCATGGGCCACGCCGACGATCACGACGAGCGTGAGCACCTGGGAGTTGACGATCGAGAACGGTTGGCCGAGCAGGCGCATCTCGGCGAGCACGAGTGGGACGGCGACCGTGACGCCGCTCAGCGTGACGAGCGTGTCGCGCCACCGCCGGAAGTAGGCGTAGAGGACGGCGATCATCACGGCGTAGAGCACGGAGATCACGACCAGCACGCTGACCGTGATCTGGTGGGCGTAGACCTGCTCGACGTACGGGTAGCCGGTGACGCGCGACGTCATACCGGTCTCGGCCGACCATTGATCGACGACGCGGTCGAACTCGCGCACCACGGGTCGGCGGCCCTCGAAGTCGTCGTTCGGGAGGTCGACGGACGCCGTGATGGCCACGTGCCCGAGGTCGTCGCCGAGCACCAGCCGGCGGAGTTGGCGGGACGTGATCATGTCGTCGACCCGGTCGGTCAGGGCGGCACCGTCGAGCAGCTCGCCGTCGGCCCCACGCAGCGAGGCCGGGACGACGGCGCCGGCACGGTCGAACATCGGCACCGCGGTGGGATCGCGCACACCGCTGACGTAATCGAGCGCCTCGAGCCGGGCGCTCAGGTCGGCCAGGGCGAGCAGCTCGTGACGATCGTGGAGATCGTCGACCTCGACGATGGCGACGAGGTCGCGGAGTCCGATCTCGCCGAAGCGCTCCTGGTGGGCGGTGGCGGCGTCGACGAGCTCGGCGTCGGTCGAGAACGTCGGCCGGAACGACATGTCGAACCGGATGCCGGCGGCGTACCCGGCCGCCGCCACCACGGCGGCGAGGACGACGCCGAGGACCAGCAGGCGGTGCCCGGCCAGCAGTCGGTGCATCCGGAAGCTCGGCGCGGTCACCGGTGCACCATCTCGACGATGCCAGCGAGGGAGCGCCAGCGAGGGAGCGGCGAGCGACTGCGCAGGCGGCGGGTGACGTGGCCGGGGAACGCAGTCATCGTCATGCCGTCAGCAGGAGTGCAGGGGCCGGGCGGAGGGCGTCGACCAGACCGGTGGCGAGCGTGGCGGCGTCCTCGAAGCGGCCGGTGACGAAGCGGTACGCGCGGCCGGTGGCGGGCCGGACCAGCTCGAGGCCGAGGTCGCGGGCGCCGACGGCCTCGTAGGCCGGCACGAGCTTGGCGTTGCAGTACGCCACGTAGTCGCGCCGGACGGTGTGCTCGAGCATCCACCGCGAGCCCAGCCCGAGCAGCATCGGCAGCAGGATCGGCGAGTGCCCGGCGGCCACGGCGAGGCGGCCGACCTCCGTGTCGGCGCCGCAGTCGGCGAGGACGGGGTGGACGAACTCGGTGATCCCAGCGTCCGGGTCGGGCAGCGGCACGACCCGGGCGCAGGCGACGAGCTCGTCGTGCCGGTGGAGGGCCATCACGAGGCTGCGCCGGTCGAGCGCAGCCTCGTCGTCGAGGACGAGACGGCTTCGCTGCAGGTACGTCCGGGAGCGGAAGGCGCGGATGTCGGCGAGCTGACGATGGCCGCGGGCGACGACGAGTTGCGGCTCGCCGACGCCCGACACCGTGTCGGCGACGACCCTCGGTCGGGGTCGCGTCGTTCTGTGGCGACCGGACGGGTTCGGCGCGTCGGCGTTTCCAGGCGCTTCGGTGGCCGCACGCGACGCGTCAGCCACCGTCCGTCGGCGTCGCACGCCAGGCGGCGAACGCCTGCTCCATCAGCTGAATGGTCAGCCACAGCGTGGTGTCGGCGATGCGGTAGACGGCGTCCTGGTCGGCCGGCGTGGTGGCGACCTTGGCGATGATCCGGCGCACCTCGGCGCTGTGGCCGGCGTCGATGTCGGAGTGGGCGGTGAAGAACGTCATCTGCCGCGCCGTCAGCCCGAGCGACGTCACCGCCGCGCCCAGCAGCGGGGCGAGGTGGCGGTACACGTCCTCGGCCCAGTACGAGTAGCCGAGGCGGGAGATCGCCCCCTCGGTCAGGGCGACGCCGGCGATGTAGCCGATCAGCGCGTCCGTAGCGGGGAGGCGGGGGAACGTGGTCAAGTCGTCGTCGCGCTCGATCAGGCCGACCGACCGCAGGTCGTGGACGGCCATCTGCTCGTGGCCCAGCTCCTCGTCGGCGTGGCGGTACACGAAGCGCAGCAGCGCCCGCTGCTCGGGTGTCGTGCGCACCGAGCAGTACGCCTGGTTGACCGAGTTGAAGCGCGTGTAGTGGAAGACCTGGACCATCAGCGACCGGTACAGCTCGCGGTCGAAGCCGTGCACGGTGACGTGGCGCCAGAAGTCGCTGCCGGCGGCGGCTGTCCAGCGGCGGGCGACCATCTCGTCGAGTCGGGCGAAGAGGGCGTCGGCGGCGCCACTGGCCGGGTCGGTGTCGATCTCAGCGTCGAGGTCGAGGTCGAGCGCGGCGAGGGCATCGGCGGCGTCGGTGGTGATGGTGGACATCGGGGGTGTGCTCCTTGGTCGAGTGCGTCTGGTGCGGTCGAAGGGTCCGGACTCTCGATACGAACGCCGTCGTCGAGATACGGGCCGTTGGTCACGCCGCCCGGGCGAGGGCGGCGCCGGCCGTGGCGACGTCGGCGCAGGCCGCGATGAGGGCGGGCACGAAGCCCGAGCCCGGCTGCAGGCAGACGGAGTGACCGCCCTCGACGCGATGGTCGCCGACGAGCGGGAGCGCACCGGTCAGATCGAGCTGGCGGTGGGTCGGGACGACATCGTCGGCGAGCGTGGTGACGGTCGCCACCGGCACGTCGATGCGCCCGAGCCACGGTCGGGAGTCGAACCGGCCGATGGCCCGACCGGCCTCGGCGACCTGCACCCAGTCGTGGCGCAGCACCTGGTCGACGGCCCATGCCGGCAGACGGCGCCGGCCGGCGAGCTGGCCGACGACC
>JACCUL010000349.1 GCA_013811855.1 Acidimicrobiia bacterium | reverse complement strand
CCACCACCAGCCCGGCGCCCCGGGCGGCCCACGTCAGGCGCCAGCCCCTGGCGACCGCCAGCGCGACCAGCACGGGGACGTAGAGGAACAGGGCGAGCAACGCCAGCCGGCTCGTCCCGACGTCCATCGCCGCCACGTCGACGAGCTTCCGGCCACCGGGCCCGGCCAGCGTGGGTGCGGCGATGTCGTCCCAGCTCCACGTCGCCGACCACGGCAGGTTCAGCAGCCACGCGCCCAGGCAGCCGGCGAGCCCGAGGCCGGTGAACCACACGGCGGTACGCCAGCCGGCGCCGACGAGCAGGGTGGCGAGACCGAGGACGACGGTCATGGTGACCAGCAGGGCCAGCACGGCCGGGGCCAGCGCGGCGGCGAGGGCGGCGGCGATCGCCAACACGGCCGTGCGCCGCACCCGCTCGCGCCGCGCCAGCTCGAAGATGCCGTCGACCATCGAGTCGTCGACGATGGTCGGGTCGGCGGTGCCGATGCCGACGGCGTTGCGCAGCAGGTGGACGAACCACGGCGCCGCGGCGTACGCCACCAGGGCCGTCAGCCGGCCCGTCGACAGAACGCCTGGCACCAGCGGCACCGCGGCGTACACCACGAGGGCCACCAGCCGGGCCCGATTGGACGGGAACAGCGTGGCCAGGCGCCACGTGCCGAAGACGCCGAGGAGGACGAGGCCGACGACGAGCACGGTCAGCCCGAGACCCATCCGGAACCACCAGGCGACGCTGGCCAACGAGAGCACGGCCCAGCCGGTCGGGTTGGCCGACGTGGCGCCGAACCCGCTCGGGTTCCAGCCGGACGTGTACGAGCTCCACCAGTCGCGCGGGCTGTCGGGGAGCGGCAGGAGCTCGCCGACCGATGGCACCTTCGTGTCGATCATCGTTCGGCTGGCCGCCAGCACGCCGACCACGACGACGGCCCAGGCGATCGGCACGGCGAGCGAGCGGTCCCGCCATCGCCGGACGGCGGTCTCCTCGCCGACGTACGTCTCGGTGTCGTGGGCCCGCCGGTACGACGTCAGCCGGGCGCTGCCGCGCACCTGCAGGTCAAGCACCTCGGTGTCGGCCACCTGCCGCAGCTTCGACACCACGCGACGGCGGCGCAGGATCGACGGCAGCCGCAACAGCGTGCCGGCGACGCCGCGGACCGACGCCCAGGCCTGGCCGAGCCGGCCGGTGAACAGCCCGACGACGAGCTCGACGCCGGTGAGCACGACAACCTCCACCACCCGGAGCGCCAGACGCGAACCGCCCGTCAGCGTGGCGACGCTGCGCATGCGATGGCGGGCCCGCAGCACCTCGTGGTTGAGGTCCGGTCGCCGGACGTCGAGCTGCTCGACGTGCCGCACACGGGCCTGGGGGGCGACGATGACCCGCGCCCCGCTGAGGTGGGCCCGCCAGCACAGGTCGACGTCGTCGCCGTGGTAGGCGACGGTCGGGTCGAAGCCGCCGAGCGCCCGGAACAGGTCGGCCCGCACGAGCACGCAGGCCGACGGCACGGCGAACACGTCGCGCACCGCGTCGTGCTGCTCCTGGTCGTACTCACCGGGCTCGGTGATCGGGTCGACCTCACCGAAGCGGTCGATGGCGAGCCCGACGTGCTGCAGGACCAATGGTTCGTCCCAGCACACGACCTTGGGCCCGACGATGCCGGCGTTGGAGCGGTACAGCTCCTCGACGAGCAGGCGCACGGTGTCGGGCTCCAGCGCCACATCGTCGTGGCACAGGCAGAAGAGGCCGCTGTCTCCCTCGACGAGGCGCAGCACCTCGTTGGCCGCCGGCCCGTACCCCGGGTTGGCGCCGAGGTCGCGGACGTAGGCGGCGGGCAGGCGGCCGTGGATCAGCTCGCCGAGGTCGGCGCCGGCGGCGTCGGTGGGGCCGCCCGTGAGCAGGAACAGCGTGTTGAAGTTGGGGTAGTCCTGCTCGGCGAGGCCGTCGACGGTGTCCGCGAACCAGGGTCCGGGGGTGTGGACGACGACGACCGCGACGACGGGTGGCGCGAGCGGCGCGTCGGCTTCCACGGCTGCCCGAGGCTACCGGTCGACCCTCGCGCCACCCGGTCAGGTGCCGTTCGACCGCGGCGCGGTCCCGATATTCTCGGGGCCTCGTGTCGGCCCCCACCACTGCCGCGCGGCGGACCCCCTTTCCCGAAGGCACGATTCCCGTCGCCGCGGCCCTGCTCGTCGCCGGCATCGCCACGTTCGCCTTCTTCCGGGTCGGCAAGAGCGCGCTCGGTGGTGACGAGGAGTTCGCCCCGATCTCGGCGCTGTGGTTCGCCACGTTCTCGCTGGCGCCCGGGTTCTTCCTGCCACTGGAGCAAGAGCTGGGGCGGGCCCTCTCCCACCGTCGCGCCATGGGCCAGGGCGGCCAGCCGGTGCTGCGCAAGCTGGCCACCCTCGGCGCGCTGCTCGGCGGGATCGTGCTCGTCGTCATCCTCGTCGCCAGCCCCGTCATCACGAACACGTACTTCGACGGCGACTGGTACATGCTGCTGGCCCTGGCCGTGGCGTTCCTGGCCTATGCGCCGGCCCACCTCTCCCGGGGCGTGTGCTCGGGGACGGGCCGGTTCCGGAGCTACGCGATCGTCATGGGCACGGACGGCGTCGTCCGCATCGTGCTGTGCGTGCTCCTCGCCGCCATCGGTGTCGAGACGGCCGGCCCGTACGGATTTGCCGTGGCCCTGGCCCCGTTGGTCGGCGTCGGCATCGTCAGCGCCCGCGGCTCGCTGCGTGTCGATCCCGGTCCGCCGGCCTCGTGGGACGAGGTCACACCCAACCTCGGCTGGCTGCTGCTCGGCTCGGTGTTCGCCGCCGGCCTGCTCAACGCCGGCGTCGTCGCCGCCAGCCTGCTGGCCGAGGACAACGAGGACGCCCTCGTCTCCCGGTTCTCCTACGGCGTGCTCTTGGCCCGCGTCCCGCTGTTCATGTTCCAGGCCGTGCAGGCGGCGCTGCTCCCCCGCCTCGCCCAGCTGGCCGCCCGCGGCGACCTCACCGAGTTCCGCAACGGCCTGCGGCGGCTGATGAAGGTCGTTCTGACGGTCGGCGTGATCGGCACCGTCGGCGCGCTGGCCGTCGGGCCGATCGTCATCGAGCGGGTCTACGACGCCGAGCTCTCCGGCCGCACGCTGGCGATGCTCGCCCTGTCGAGCGCCTGCTACATGGTCGCGCTGTCCTGCGCCCAGGCCGTCATCGCGTTGAAGGGCCACGCCATGGTGGCGCTCGGGTGGAGCATCGGCTTCGGCACGTTCTGCGTGGTCACGTGGCTGGCCGGCGACGAGCTGTTCCGGCGCATCGAGCTGGGGCTCGTGGCGTCGTCGCTGGCGGCGATGACGACGTTCGCGCTCGCCCTGCGCAACCGCCTCAACGCCGGCGTGGCCCCCGACCGCGGCTCGGTCCTCGAAGCCCTGACCGACCAACCGTTGGAGCCCTGAGCGCGCACGGGGCCGCCGGTGCTACGGCAACGCGACGCCCGCCTTCGTGGCTTCGGTGCGCATGTCGTGGTCGACCATCATCTTGACGAGCTCGGCGAAGTCGACCTCGGGCTGCCAGCCGAGCTCCCTCCGGGCCTTGGTGGCGTCGCCGATCAGCAGGTCGACCTCGGCCGGCCGGTAGAACTTGGGATCCTGACGGACGTAGCGCTCCCAGCCCTCGATGCCGGCCTCGGCGAAGGCCCGCTCGACGAGCTCCCGCACCGTGTGGGCCGTGCCGGTGGCGACGACGTAGTCGTCGGGTTCGTCCTGCTGCAGCATCAGCCACATGGCCCGCACGAAGTCGCCGGCGTACCCCCAGTCGCGCTTGGTGTCGAGCGTGCCCAGCACCAGTTCGTGCTGCAGCCCGAGGCGGATGCGGGCGACGGCGTTGGTGACCTTGCGGCTGACGAACTCGATGCCCCGGCGCGGCCCCTCGTGGTTGAAGAGGATCCCCGAGCAGGCGTACATCCCGTAGCTCTCGCGGTAGTTGACGGTGATGTCGTGGCCGAAGACCTTGGCGCACCCGTACGGCGAGCGCGGATGGAAGGCCGTCCGCTCGTCCTGCGGTGTCTCGCGCACCTTGCCGAACATCTCCGACGAGGACGCCTGGTAGAAACGGATCGGGTTCGACTGCGTCCCGCCGACCATGCGAATCGCCTCGAGCATGCGCAGCACGCCGAGCCCGGTCGTGTTGGCGGTCAGCTCGGCCTGCGAGAAGCTCAGCGCGACGAACGAGATGGCGCCGAGGTTGTAGACCTCGTCGGGCTGGGCCAGCTCCAGGGCGGCGACGAGTGACGGCAGGTCGGCGAGGTCGCCGGGGATCAGCTCGACGAACGGCATCTCGTCGACGACCTGGACCGCCTTCGGGTTGCTCTGCCCCTTCACCATGCCGTACACGTCGTACCCCTGCCCGTGCAGGAACTCGGCCAGATGCCGGCCGTCCTGTCCGGTGATGCCGGTGATGAACGCTCTGGGCATGGGTGGGAGAGTCTAAGGGTGGGTCTGCGGGTCGCTCTCGACGCCGGACCGCTGCACGGGCACCGCACCGGGGTCGGAGTCGCCGTCGCCGAGCTCGCCGCCCACCTGGCCGAGCGCGACGACATCGAGCTGATCCCCTACGTGCTCAGCTACCGCGCCCGCCCGGGCCG
>JACCUL010000323.1 GCA_013811855.1 Acidimicrobiia bacterium | reverse complement strand
CGGCCCGTCCGCGGGTCAGGCTGCGGCCGGTGGGGTCGGATCGGCGGATGCGGGACCGGCGGGACGGGTCCAGCGGGTGCGGCGGCGGCGGGTGGCGGCGCGCCGCAAGCGCTCCCGGTGGTCGCTCACGAGTTGCCATGTCAGGTCGGTGGAGAGGGTGTTCATGATCGTTCCTTCGCTCGTCGGGACACCACCGAACGTACGGACGATTCAGGACAGAAGCGGTCCGCAATCGGTGGCAGGATGGTGTGTCAATGGACACCCCCGGCCGCCTGCTCCGACTGCTCGTGCTGCTGTCGGGGCGAGCCTCGTGGAGCGCCGCCGAACTGGTCGAACGGCTCGAGGTGACCGACCGCACGGTGCGACGCGACGTCACCCGTCTCCGTGACCTCGGCTACCCCGTCACCGCGACCACTGGGCGGTACGGCGGCTACGCCCTCGGCGCCGGCGGCCGCCTCCCGCCGCTGCTGCTCGACGACGACGAGGCCGTCGCCGTGTGGGTCGCGCTGCAGGAGATGGCCGCTGGCGCCCGGCCCGTGCTCGGTGAGGCCGCCGTCGCCGCGATGACCAAGCTGGGCCAGGTGCTGCCGACGGCGCTGCGGGAACGGGTCGACACGCTCGGCGAGGTGACGGTCGGCCTGCGGCGATCCGGACGGACCGGCGGGGACCAGCCGGCGTCCGTGGCGACGCTGATGGCGCTGGCCCAGGCGTGCCGGCGGGAGGACCGCGTGCGCTTCGACTACCGCGCCGGCGACGATCGCACCAGCCGTCGCCACGTCGAACCGCACCGGCTGGTGACCGTGCGCGATCGCTGGTACCTCGTCGCCTTCGATCTCGATCGCGATGACTGGCGCACGTTCCGGGTTGACCGGATCAGTGGGCCGGCGCCGACGGGCGCCCGGGCCACGCCGCGGCCGGCGCCAGACGCCGCCGCGTTCGTCGCCGAGGGGCTGGCCGTGCGGGTGTTCGACGTGCAGGCGACGATCCGCCTGCCGCTGACGCCGGACGACGCCCGCCGAGGGATCCCGCCCACCGTGGGCGTCGTCGATCCCGGTCCGCCCGACGCCGAACACGCCATCGTGCGCATCGGCGGCGACCCGGACTGGATCGCCCGCTACCTCGTCGGCCTGCCCTGCTCCTTCGAGGTGCTCGAACCGCACGAGGTTCGCCGGGAGGTCCGCCGCCTCGCCCATCGGCTGTTGCGCGAGCACCCGGCGACCACGAGCCCCGCGGAGGGCCATCGGTAACCTCGCCGCGTGCGCCGCCCGGCTCGCTTGCACTACGCGTGGATCGTCTTCGTCACTGCGTTCGTGACGTTGCTCGGCGCGGCCGGCTTCCGTTCCACGCCGGGGATCCTGATCGATCCGCTGCGCGAGGAGTTCGGCTGGTCCAGGGCCACCGTCGGCACGGCCGTCAGCATCAACGTGGCCCTGTTCGGGTTCATCGGCCCGTTCGCCGCCGCCCTCCAGGCCCGCTACGGCTTGCGCCGGGTGACGGTGATCGCGCTGATCACGATCTCGCTCGGCGCGCTCGGCACGACGCAGATGGATGCCACCTGGCAGCTGTTCCTGCTGTGGGGCGTCGTCGTCGGGATCGGCTCGGGCTGCATGGCGACGGTGTTCGCCTCGACCGTCGCCAGCCGGTGGTTCGTCGCCCGCCGCGGCCTCGTCACCGGTGCGCTGACGGCGGCGACGGCCAGCGGCCAGCTCGTGTTCCTGCCGGTGCTGTCCCGGCTGGCCGAGGGGGTCGGCTGGCGCTGGGTCGGGTTCACGATCGCCTGCGGCGCGCTTGGTGTCGTGCCGCTCGTGGTGCTGTTCCTGCGCGACCGGCCCGAGGACATCGGCTTGCGCCCGTACGGCGCGCCCGCCGACCACCCGCCGACCACGAGCGGCGTCGGCACCCGTCCGATCCACGCCGCCTTCAGCGCGTTCGGCGCGGCGTACCACAGCGGCACGTTCTGGTTGCTGTTCGGCAGCTTCTTCGTCTGCGGCCTGTCGACGAACGGGCTGATCCAGACCCACTTCGTCTCCGCCGCCCACGACCACGGCCTCTCGGCATCCACCGCCGCCGGCTACCTGGCCCTGATCGGCGTGTTCGACGTGATCGGCACGATCGGCTCGGGGTATCTGACCGACCGCGTCGACCCCCGCAAGCTGCTCGTCGTCTACTACCTGCTGCGGGGCCTGAGCCTGCTGGTGATCGACCCGGCGCTGGCCGCCGGCGGCGGCGGGCTGCTCGGGTTCATGGTCTTCTACGGCCTCGACTGGGTGGCCACGGTGCCGCCCACCGTCGCCCTGTGCCTCGACGAGTTCGGGACGACCCGCGGACCGCTGGTGTACGGCTGGGTGTTCGCAGGCCACCAGCTCGGCGCGGCCCTCGCGGCGTGGGGCGCCGGCGAACTGCGCGACGTCACCGGCACGTACCGGCCGGCGTTCGTCGCCGCCGGCATCTGCTGCATGGTCGCCGCCGTCGGCGTCACCCGCATCCGCCAACGCGATGCGGCACCGCCGCCACCGATACCGACGCCGACACCGACGCCCATCCTCACGCCATGATCTCGCGTTTGCGATCGCGACAGGAGTGGGCGCTGTTCACCCAGCTCCACCGGGCGGCGCCGGCGCTGAACGTCACGTGGTGGGCCGGGCTGGTGCTGCGGGGGACGCTGCCGGCGCTCATCGCCGTCGCATCCGGTCAGCTCATCGCGGCGATCACCGAGGACCGGCGGATCAACGGGCCGCTGATCCTGATGGCGGTCGTGTTCGTCGCCGCCCAAGTCGTCGGTCCCGTCCACGAGGTGGTCAGCGCCAACCTCGGCGACCGCGCCTCGACGGCGCTGAACGACCGGCTGATGCGGATCACCCTCGATCCGCCCGGGATCGCCCACCTCGAGCGGGCCGATCTGACCGACGACCTCACGATGGCCCGTGACTTCGACCTCGGCATCATGGGACCGCCCCTGGCGTACTCCGTCGGCTTCATCGCCGGCGGGCTCATCGGCATCGTGTCCGGTGTCGGCGCCGCCCTCGTGCTGGCCTGGTTCGGCTGGTGGCAGGCCATCGTGCTCGTGCTGGCGTGGTCCTCGACGCACTGGTTGCTGCGCGAGAGCGGCGTGTGGCGCGATCGCAACACACCGGAGGTCAAGCTCGCCCAGCGCCACGCCGACTACGCGTTCCGCCTCGCCGTCGATCCGCCGGCGTCCAAGGAGGTGCGCCTGTTCGGGCTCGGCGACTGGGTGCTCGACCGTTTCACGTCCAACCGGCGCCGCCTGTACGACCTGCAGTACGAAGCCACCCGCCTGCGCGAGAGGTCCGTGATCGGCTGCTTGGCCATCGTGGCGACAGCCAACGCCCTGGCCTTCTGGACGCTCGGGTCGCGAGCCGCCGACGGCGACCTCAGCGTGGCCGGCGCCATCGTCGCCCTGCAGGCCGCCATCGGCGTCAGCGCGATCGCCTTCGGCGGCATCAACTGGGCGATGGACTTCGCCGCCGCCCCCGTCGCGTCGATCGAGCGGCTGGAGGCGGCGATGGCCGACGCCGGCGCGCTGGAGGTACGCGCCGTCATGAATCGGCCGCCGCCGCGCCTGGAGGCGCCGGCGGGCCGGACTGGTGCTTTCACCTCAGCGCGACGCGACCCCGCGACTACCGACGCCGGCGGCGGAACCTCCTCCCCGGAGCTCCGGTTCGACGCCGTCACGTTCCGGTACGTCGACGGTCCGCCCGTGCTCGACGGGCTCGACCTGACCATCCCTGGCGGCACGTCGTTGGCCATCGTCGGCCAGAACGGGGCCGGGAAGTCGACGATCGCCAAGCTCATCTGCCGGCTCTACGACCCGCAGGGTGGGGCGATCACGGCCGACGGCATCGATCTGCGCGACCTCGACCTCGACACCTGGAGGTCCGGCGTCGCGGCGGTGTTCCAGGACTTCGTGCGCTACGAGCTGACGCTGCGCGAGAACGTCGCGCCCCGTGGCGCGCCCGACGCCGACATCGAGGCCGCGCTGGTCGAGGCCGGGGCGACCAGCCTGCGCGACCTCGGCACGATCCTCGCCAAGGGCTATCCCGGCGGGACCGACCTCTCCGGTGGCCAGTGGCAGCGCGTCGCCCTGGCGCGCGCCGTCTGCGCGGTGCGGCTGGGCGCCGGCGTCGTGCTTCTCGACGAGCCGACGGCGCAGCTCGACGTCCGCGGCGAGGCCGAGATCTTCGGGCGCGTGCTGCGAGCCACCCGGGGCCGCACGACGATCCTCGTCTCGCACCGCTTCTCCACCGTCCGCCACGCCGACCGCATCTGCGTCCTGGAACGGGGCGCCGTGGTCGAGCTCGGCTCCCACGACGAGCTGATGGCGCACGACGGTCGGTACCGCCAGATGTTCGATCTGCAGGCGTCGCGCTTCGTCGAGCTCGACGAGGAGGGGGGTGAGATCCTCCATGAGTCACTCTCGTGACCGGGCGGCCGGAGACCAGGACCTGCCGAGGGCCCTCCCGTCGCTGTGGCGCACGATGAAGCTCGGCTACCAGGTCGAGCCCCGCCTGCTGCTGGCGACGCTCGCCACGACCTTCATGATGATGTTGCCCGACGCCCTGCTGGCGCTGTGGCTCAAGCTCCTCACTGACGGCCTGCTCGGCGACGACCGGCGGGCGGTGATCACGGCGGCCATCGGCCTGGCCGGGTCGGCCACCGCGACCTGGTACCTGCAGACCGTCGACCAACGCGTGCAGCGCCGCCTCGGGGACCGCATCGCCATCGCCATGGAGTCCCACATCGCCCGGCTCCAGGCGACGATCCCGACGGTCGAGCACCAGGAACGCCAGGACCACCTGGACCGGCTGTCCGTCCTGCGGGAGCAGACGTACTCGCTCGACCACCTCTTCCGCTCGGTGATCGGCAACGTCGGCTGGGCCTTCCGGCTGGCGGTGACGGCGATCCTGCTGGCGTCGATCCACCCTGCGCTCGTGCTGCTGCTCGCCGCCGGTGTCCCCGCCGTCGTCGTATCGGTCTGGCGACCCGGGATCGAACGGTCGGTCCAGGAGTCGGTCGCCGCGTACGACCGACTGGCCCGCCACCTGTTCGTGCTCGCGGCCACTCCCGGTCCGGCCAAAGAGGTGCGGGTGGCCGGGATCGCCGACACGCTGCGGACCCGGCGCCGGGAGGCCAGGGCCCGGTGGTCCGAGCCGATGGCGGCGACCCGGTGGTCGTCGGCGCGGTGGCAGACGGCGGCGTGGGGGCTGTTCGGCTTGACGTACGTGGCCGGGATCGCGTGGGTGGCGAACGGCATCGACCGGCCCGTCGGCGACATCGTGCTCGTCGTCGTGGCCGGCCAGCGGCTGTCGCAGTACATCGCCCAGTCGATGGCCGAGCTCGGCTTCCTGCGCGGGGTGTGGCTCGACTCGTCGCTGCGGCTGTCATGGCTGGAGGACTACGCAGCGGCGCTGGAGCGCGACGCCACGGCC
>JACCUL010000311.1 GCA_013811855.1 Acidimicrobiia bacterium | reverse complement strand
GCGATGGCCTGGGCGGCGCCGGCGGTCACCCGGCGGACGGCACTGGCGAAGTCCTCGTCCCGACGCGAGCCGCCGGCGTACAGCAACGTGAAGGCGTCGTGGTCGTCGGCGACCCAGCGGAAGTAGGCGCGGAAGCCCTGTTCGGTCTGCTGGCGACCGCTCGTCGCGGCGGACGTGGCGGCGGAGATGGCCTTCAGCAGGCGGGCCCCGACCTCGTCCAACAGCGCCTGGTACAGCTCGCGCTTGGACTCGAAGTGCTGGTACAGCACGGGCTTGGTGACGCCGGCGGCCTCGGCGATGTCGTTCATCGACGTGTCGTGGTACCCGGCCTTGGCGAACACCTCGAGCGCGACGTCGAGCAGCTGCTCACGGCGGGCGGTGGCGGTCAGGCGGGCCGACATGGCTGACCGAGGGTAACGGTCACCGGCCGAGTTCGCGGTCCTCCCGCTCGGCGGCCTTGACGGCGTAGCCGAGCACGATCGCCGGCGCCAGCAGGACGCAGGCGGCGATCAGCGCGCCGGCGACCAGCCCCGCCATCAGGGCCGAGAACCCGAGGAGCAGCGCGATGAAGAACAGCGCCATGGCGACGGCGAGCAGCACGTAGCCGACCCGGTTGGCCAGGAGCGTCCACCGGGCGACGACGGCCCGCCGCCGGCGGATCGGATCGTCGACGGGTGCCGGCGGCGTCGGGCGAGCGTCGTCGGGCGGGCTCATAGCGTCGAGGGCGATGGTACGGGTGCGGGGCGGCGCGACGCCGTCGACGGGCGCCAGAACGCGGCCGGCAGCAGCCGGTTGACGTTCTGGAAGAGAACGCCTCCAGGGCTTTCGTGGCCTGCGGAGATGCGTCGAACTGCGGCTGACCAGGACTTCCTGTCTCACTACATCACTGTAGTTCTCGCCGGTGCTCGCTGAGGTGTGCACGGAATGTGCACGGAGCGTCACGTCGCGGGAGTGACACGCATGTTGACGTCGCTGCACGCGCACGACGGCGAGTGCACCGTGCTGACCGAAGAGGGTAGCCGTCTCGCCCAGGTTCGGCGTCGGCTGTCCTGACGCCCCTTTCGTAGCCTTCCGGTTCGGAGCCCCTGCCACGGTCGTGCAATCGGCGGGGGCTCCGTCGCGTCGGGTCGACTACCGGCAACGACTGGAACTCTCAGTCGTGGCAGCGGAAAACTTCGTTGACCGTGCCGTCTGGACGCACGTTGAAGTGCTCGGTCGCATGGAAGCTGATTCGCTCGCCATCGGCGGTCCTGCCCCGGACACTGAAGGTGAAGGTCCCGTTGACCGTGTTGCCGTTGGCGTTGAACCCGCCGCGCAGCGTGAAGCGTCCGCGGGCCACCTGCGCTGGCGGGTCATCCATGGACATCGCCACGAACCTGCCGGTTTGCGAGAACGTGGAATGCTCGCGGCCGTCGTCGAACAGGGTGATGTGCTCCACGACGTTCGAGACCGTCGTGATGGTGACCGGCTCACCGCTGTTGTCACACGTGGGGACCACTTCGACGAAGGTCTCCTCGAGACCCCTCGTCGTTTCCGTGGAGGTCTGGGGAGGGCCGCCGGCGACCCTCGTTCCGCCGGCGATGGACGCCGCCGCGGCGAGACAAATGACCGACAGTGACCGGGCAACCTTCATCAGCTGTTCTCCCTAGTGGATTGTGCGGCCGTGCCGCGAGGGTCTGGCCGCAGCCCGACGCCCACCAACACTCCGAAACCTGCGAGGAGCCCACGCTCTTCGTGTGCAGCCATGACGATGCCCTTTCCCGGGCCCACGGGCCCGCCCCTCTACGCCGGCCTCGAGCAAACCTCGGGAGCAGAACAACCCGCAACCGTGATTCCCGTCATCGGCGTCGAACCGCGGCCGGGCAGCCGCTTCCGGCGGTCCGGTTGTAGACGGCAGTAATCGAGAAAGCGGGCCGTCGGGACAGTCGCAGCGCCACGCCACATGACGCTCAGAGCCCGCCGTCAGGCTGTGGCGGAGGGTCTGGTCGACGAGCTGATCGGCGAGTGCCGGGTGGGTCGTCGCCAGGTCGTTGTAGCCGACGAGCACCGCCTGGCTCGCCGCCACTGGGCAGCGAAGCCTGACAGGCCCGACCGGCGAACGGTCCGCTGCATGCCGCTACCCCCGCTGCCAACTCCCACCAGCCGGTAGCGGGGCTTCGATGCGGGAGAGGTGCGGCGAACGTGCCGGGGCTCTAGGCGCTCCAGACGGTGTGCTGCGGGGCGGCGGTGCCGTGACCCGTGGTACGGGTGAGCAAGACATTGTCGATGTCGAGCTCGACGAGTACGTGGTCGTCAGCGGGCGGTGGGACGGCGTGCGCGGCCCGCTCGTGGGTGAACTGTCGAGCCACATCGGCGCGGAGTTGTTTGTCGTCGAGAACTCGGGCCCGGCCGGTGGCGTAGAAGGCGTCTTCGTTGTCCTCTGCCGGGAAGCAGTGCAGCGCGCGTAGCGGCCGTCGCGACGGAGGTCGTTCAGCTTGGGTGAGGGGATGATGAAAGCCAGGAGGCGATCTTCGTGCAGGATCGGGCAGATCGGGTGGAGACGTGGTCCGGTGTCGGGGCGGATGGTGGCGAGAAAGCCGAGGCCCACGCCGTACTGATAGAGCAGCGTTCGCCCCGCCTCAGCCAGTTCGGGTCGTTGTTCGGTCAGGTCGCGCCAGGTCACCATCGCGTCACCTTGCCCCGAGGCTGAATTCGCGTCCTGCGTGACCGGCCGCAGCGGCGGTGTCCGAGCGGACCGCTCGTCGGCGACGGCCCGCTACCGGGCAGCCGGTGCCGCTCGTCCGCCGGTACACCGCGATGATCCAGTGGTGGGGCCGTCGGGACAGTCGCAGCGCCACGCCACGTGCCGCTCCGACCCGGCTGTCAGTGTGTGCCGGCGCGTCTGGTCGACGAGTTGGTCGGCGAGCGCCGGATGGGTCGTGCCGAGGTCGTTGTAGCTGGCGAGGAATCTAAAACCGTTTAGGCGCGATCGCGCATGGCAGGCGTCCCCACCGGCATCACGATGCGCAGGCGTAAAGGCCTCTCGTTTGGCACGCCGTCGAAACGGCGGCTGAGCTCGAAGTAAATCGTGAAAACTGCTGCCGCGAGCGGCGTCTCGGAACTGCGCACGAACCACTGGCCGAACCCGTTGTCGAACCAGCTCTTAGCGGCTCCCTGCCCGACCCAGACGAAGAACGTCAACACAGCGATCCAAAGAGCGATGATAGCCCAGCGGCGGGCCGAGCACAGGAGCGGTCCTGGCGTGGCCCGCAGCGGGTCGCCACCGGTCAGCGGGACGACGATGTCGAAGTAGACGGGCACGAAAAACATCACCGCGAACCCCTCGGCGTGGAGGTCGACCGCGCTGAACACACGGGCACCGACCAGGTCTCTCACCGGCTGCTGGAAGATGGCGATGTTGGCGGCCAGGACGACGAGCACGACGAGCAGCCGAGCCCAGCCCGAGACGAGTCGTGGCGCTGTCGTCGCACCGCGCCTGAAGCCGCGCCACAGGCCCCGCGACCAGTCGAAGTAGAGCGACACCAGAATCAGGCCGAACACCACGTCGCGCACCGTGACGATGCGATGCGGGAGCGGACGGCCGAACACCCTCTCCCACAGCGGGCCCTCCAGGCAGGCCATGATCCCCAGAAGCGCCCCGTACCATACGATGTGGCGGGCCACGGGGCTCATCCCGTCCGTCTTCGTGGTGACCACCTCGACGCCAACGGAGCGTCGACGGCTCGCCACGACGTCCCAGAACAGCGGGACGACCAAGGCCACGACATACACCTCGTTCGACATCGAGAACCAACGCGACGTCGAGATGCCGACGGCGTTCTCGAAGAGCCGCAGGTGCACGACGATCTGCAAGACAACCAGCACGACGTAGTAGCCGGTGCTGAACCGCCAGCTGGCCCTCCGGCCGTTGACTACTACTATCGGGTCGGCGGCGATTGGACACCCCGTTTGATCGATCATGTCGCCTCCGCCGCGAGGCCTCGTCCACCCGGTGGTGAGCCTCTCCCCTGTCCTACCTGGCCAGTTGAGCTGCCAAACCGCCGAGCGTCAGTCCCGCCGGCGGATCCATGTCGTCGCCATACGCCCCACGATTTCCTGGACGGTCCGGTCCGATCACCGGCCCAGGAGTCGTTCAACGAGCTCGGCCGAGACGGGTGAAAGTTTCCTCGAGGCAGTGGCACTCCCGCACCGTCGACCTGCTCGGCAGCGACGCCTTGACGGCGTCTTAGTTGCCGGCCTCTGAGGTGAGCGCGATCAGCACGACGAGCGTCAGGAGGAGGACGACCGCTATCTGCCACCAGAACTCGCGTGCCAGTGCGAGCAGCTCGGCGATCGCGTCATCGGGCTTCGTTTCTTGGGGCGGGTCGGCCTCAGGCGCTGGCGCACGGGGAACGGGTGCGCTTTCGTCGCCGGACGAGTCAAAGGTGGCGGTCTGGTCGTCGAGTTCCACTGTCATCCGTGACTGTTGAAGCTCGAGGAATCGCACGAGCAACTCATCTGCGTTCACGTCCACCGCTGTCGAGGCGTGCCCGTCGGTACGGCATGGGTCGACCCCTTCGAAACGCAAGGTCGCATCTGCGCTGGGGTGAGCTGAGTGAGTTGTCCGAGGCCGTCGACATGCAAATTGCCGTGTGACCTCGTCAATGCGCCAGTTCAGCCACCGATCGGCTTCAGTGAGCTCCAGCACCTTGCGAACGGCGTCAGAGACAGCGACGAGTCGCAGCGCGACGTCGCATCGGCGGGCCTCGGCGGCGCCGCGCCAAAGGGCGCGCACACCGGCCGCGTCGAAGAACGTGACGGGGCTGGTGTCGACGCGCACCGAGACGCCGCCGCCAGCCAAGGCATCGTGGATCGCGTCATGCAGTTGCCGGGCGCTCGCAATGTCAATGGGACCTGAGACGATGAGCAGGTGCGAGCCGTCCGCGGTGGGCAGGACGGCCACGTGGCAGCTGTCCACGACGGGCTGCAGCACGCCGTCATCGTCAAGCGAAAGAAGTTGTCTGGTGCTCTTCGGACCGGCCAAGGTGGGCCCCCCTTTGAGGTGAGCGCCCGGGAGGAGGAAGGCCCCGGTGGGACGCTCCTCGCTTCCGGTCCGCCACGCGCCTTACCGCCGCCGCTGTTGTGAGACGGTGATGATCTGTTGGTCGTTGCTGCAGTCGGCTGTGCCGTCGGCGAGATCCGCAGCGAGGA
>JACCUL010000288.1 GCA_013811855.1 Acidimicrobiia bacterium | reverse complement strand
TCGCCGAAGCGGTCCCGCACGTCGTCGATGGCCCGGCTGGCCTGGCTCCACCGCTCGGCCGCCGGCTCCCGACCGTCATCGCCGACGTCCCCGAGGCGCAGTTGCTCGGCGGTGGGCGCGAACTTCGAGACGGTCAGGCCGAGCAGCCGCACGCCGCCGGCCAGGTCGACCTGGTCGAGCAGCGGCCGCGCCGCGGCGAAGATGGCATGAGCGGTGTCGATGGCACCGGGCACGGTGACCGCCCGCGACGTCGTGGCGAACCCGCCGTCGCGCACCTTCACGCTGACCGTGCGGGCTGCCGTCCGGTGGGCCCGCAGCCGGGCCGCCACGCCGTCGGCCAGTCGGACGAGCTCGCGGCGCACGTCCTCCGGGTCGTGCAGGTCGTGGGCGAACGTCTCCTCGTGGCTGATCGACTTGATCTCGCGGTCCGGCTCGACGGTCCGCGCGTCGCGCCCGTTGGCGAGATCGACGAGGTGCCGGCCGTGGGCTCGGCCCAGGCTGGCGATCAACGCCGCCGGGTGCACAGCGGCGAGATCCCCGACAGTCGCCACGCCCATGCGCTGCAGCTTCTCCAGCGTCGCCGGTCCGACGCCCCACAGCCGGCGGACCGGGAGCGGGTGGAGGTAGGCCAGCTCGTCACCGGGCCGGACCTCGAACACGCCTGCGCCAGGCCGCACGCCGTCGGGCCCCGCGCTCGGCTTGGCCTCGACCGAGGCCAGCTTGGCGAGGAACTTGCCCGTCGCCACGCCGACGGAGCAGGTCAGCGACAGCTGGTCCTGTACATCGCCGCGGATGCGGGTGGCGACGGCGAGGCCGTCGCCGAGCATGGCACGGGCGCCGGTGACGTCGAGGAACGCCTCGTCGAGCGACAGCGGCTCGACGATCGGGGTCACGGCGTCGAAGATCGCCCGCACCTCGGCGCTGACGGCGGCGTACTCGGCGTAGTCACCCGGCAGGAACACGGCGTTCGGGCACAGGCGGCGTGCCGTCGTCGACGGCATCGCCGAGAACACGCCGTATCGGCGGGCCTCGTAGGACGCCGCGGCCACGACGCCCCGTCGCCCCGTCCCTCCGACGACCACCGGTCGCCCCCGCAGCTCGGGCCGGCGGAGCAGCTCGACGGACACGAAGAACGCGTCCATGTCGACGTGCAGGATTGTCCTTGTCACGCCCGCCCGCTCATTCACCCACTGGCCCGGCGACGGCGGCGGCGGCCCCGGCGATCGTCGAGCCACAACCGACCGACCAGGCCGACGGCCTCGCCGACGATGTCCTGGGACAGCTTGGAGTGTCCGGCCCGCCGGTCGCGGAACTCGATCGGGAACTCGACGATTTTGCCGCCGGCCCGCACGAGGCGGTGCGTCATCTCGACCTGGAAGCCGTAGCCCTCGGCCGTGACGGTTTCGAAGTCCATGGAACGCAGGGCCGCGGCCCGGTAGGCGCGGTAGCCGGAGGTGGCGTCGTTGACCGCCAACCCGAGCACACCGGCCGAATAGCGGTTGCCCCAGCGCGACAGCCAGCGTCTCCGCCACGGCCAGTTCAACGTGGCCCCGCCGGGCACGTAGCGGCTGCCGATGGCCAGATCGGCCCCGTGCTCGATGTTGGCGAGCAGCGCCGGCAGCACCGCCGGGTCGTGGGAGAGGTCGGCGTCGATCTGCACGCACACGTCCGCTCCGTCGTCCATGGCCCGGCGGAATCCGGCCCGGTAGGCCGATCCGAGGCCGAGCTTGGACGGACGGGTGACCACGTCGATGTCGCCCAGCCCGGCGTCGAGTCGCTTCGCCAGCTCGGCCGTGCCATCCGGGCTGGCGTCGTCGACGACGAGCACGCCGACGCCCGGCACGGCGGCGCGCAACCGAGCCACCAGCTCGCCGAGGTTGTCGGCCTCGTTGAAGGTGGGCACGACGGCCACGACGCGCACGATGGCGGAGGCTACGTGCCCCCGGCCCGCGGTCAATCCTCACGAAACCCTCAACAACGCGCGCGATCGCGGAACCGGTCGCGACAGTCGTCCGTAGTGGCGGCAGAGCATCCCACCGGGGTGCCAGTGAAGGGAGATCAACATGGAACTGTCAGTTGTGGCGCGCCACTCGGCGCGTTCCTCACGGCTGGCGGCGGCGGTAGTGCTCGCCGGCGTGGGCGTGGCCGCCCTCGCCGGTTCGTCCGTGGCGGTCGTCTCCGGGGCGCAGATCGTCTCGGCGACCAGCGTCAGGGACACCGCCGACGCCAAGTCGGCCACCGCCACGTGCCCGCCCGCTCAGCGGGTCATCGGGACGGGAGTTGACGTCGGGATCTGGGCGATCACGGCCCGGGCGGTGTGCGCCAACCGTCTGCCGGACCAGCGGATCGTCGCGGCCACGAGCCCGCCGAGCTCGGCCAACAAGTCGGTGACGGCCACCTGCCCGCAAGGCAAGCGGATCGTCGGCACCGGAGCGAGGATCCAGGGCGGCGGTGGCCAGGTCGGCTTGGACGACGTCGTCCCCTCCGCCACCTCCGTCACCGCGGTGGCACGGGAGGACGACGACCGCACGGCGCGCAACTGGGCGCTGACCGCGTACGCCATCTGTGCCGCGCCGCTCGCCGATCAGCAGATCGTCGGTGCGTCAACGCGCCTCGACTCGTTCGTCGCCAAGTCGGCGACCGCCATCTGCCCGAGCGACACCCGCCTCCTCGGCACGGCTTCCGGATCGACGGGGCGCGTGGCGAGGTCGGCATCCAGAACATCCAGCCCGGGACCACCGTCTCACCGACCAACGTCTCTGTGTCGGCCAACGAGGACGACGACGGCACGCCGGCCAACTGGGCGCTGACCGCGTACGCCATCTGCGCCGCGCCCTGACCAGGGCGCGACGACCGTCGGGAGGGGATGCGGCATCGAGGTGCTACCTCGCGATGGTTACCGACGGTACAGAGCCCGCAACCAGGCCATACGCGCCGGACGGGCGGTCTGACGACCCCGACTCGAGCGTGTATTGGGCGCTATAGGGCCGGACGGGCGGTCTGACGACCCCGACTCGAGCGTGTATTGGGCGCTATAGGACGCTCCTGCATCGGCGTGGGGAGTAGCTGAGGGTGGCCCGCCTCGCGTGGGAGCAACGTCAAGGATCGACGGCCCGGAGCAGCCTCGCCCAGGCCGGCGCGCGGTGGCTACATCGACTGGAAGCGCGTGAGGAGACGGACCGGGCCGTCGGCCAGGTTCGCTCTGAGCTCTGCGCTCGGCTCACCGAGGAGTTCGCCGGAGACAGAGCCCGTCGCAACGATCGCCTCCATGAGGTCGCCGATGTGCGCAGCGTGCTCGATGAGCGCCTCGGAGTCCCTGTACCGCTCGAGGACGATGCACTCGGACTGGTCGTTGTTGAAGTAGATCTCGTACTGCAGCGTTCCGGAGTCCTTGGTCCGCACGACCTCCATGCATTGAGCGGACAGGCGCTTGAACTCCTCGAGCTTGCCCTCGTGAAACGTGAACCGAGCGATGCCCTGAAGCTCACTCACTGCTCCAGCCCCCAGACTCCTGCCGAAACAGCTACTTGGCCATGGCGTTCTCCTTGTGTGACGGCGGCCCCGCTGGCCGCGTTCACACTGGGACGGAGCAGAAATCCAATTCTCGACACCGCCGGCGGAGACTTCTCGGCGCCGAACGACGAGTTCGCCTCGGTTGGCCGATCTTCAAGGCGCGCACCGGCCGAGCGAGCCGTCGCCGAGCAGTTGGCGGTCATCTTCACGCCCGCGCCGAGGTCATCTGTGGTGTTCCAGGTGCTGGTTGAGTCGCGCTGCTTGGCGCGTCTGATGGTCGCGTTCTGCGAGGTTGGGTGCGTTGCGAGCTGCGTTGGCATAAAGGCGGGCAGCGAGTTCGAGATCGCCGTTCTTCTCGTGGAGGTACGCGGCGACCGCTTCGCGCCGCGGGACGTGTTCGTCGACCTCGGCCAGTGCCGCCAGTCCTGCGGGCGCGCCGTCGGCCTGGCCGACTGCGACCGCACGATTGAGCCGGACGATCGGAGTGTCGGCGAACCGGAGCAGCTCGTCGTACCACTCCACGATCTGGACCCAGTCGGTCTCCTCGACACGCGGCGCGTCGGCATGGAGCGCGGCGATCGCCGCTTGCGCCTGGTATTCGCCGAGCTGATCGCGCGCGAGCGCAGCGTGTGCGATGTCGATTCCCTCGGCGATGAGCCCTGCGTCCCACTGGCTGCGGTCCTGATCGGCGAGAGGCACGATGCTTCCATCCGGTCGGGTGCGGCTGCGGCGGCGGGCATGGTGTAGGAGCATCAGGGCGAGCAACCCGTGGACCTCGGGGTCGTCCACCAAGGCAGCCAGCTGCCGGGTCAGTCGGATCGCCTCCGCCGCGAGATCGACGTCGCCGGAATAGCCCTCGTTGAAGACGAGGTACAGCACCCGCATCACCGTGCGCACGTCGCCGGGACGATCGACACCGGCCCGACTGACCATGGGGCTTGGCGCGGCTGATGCGCTGCGCCATGGTGCGCTCGGGC
>JACCUL010000154.1 GCA_013811855.1 Acidimicrobiia bacterium | reverse complement strand
GCCGCGGAGCGCGGCGACCATCGGCGTCCACGCCGCCGCCGGCCCGCCGGCCAGGATCACCCGGCGCCGGATGACGAGCGACGCGAGCGCTGCTCGCCACCAGTCCCCGACCATGAAGTGGGACGGTACCGACCGCGGCGCGCCGCGTTGGGCCCGGTCACACCGTGCGCAGCACCGTGACGGCGAAGTCCGCCTGATCGTGCCACGGGCGCAGGTCCCAGGTGGCGAAGCGGTGCTCGACCGCCAACCCGGCTTCCTCGACCGCCCGGTCGAAGTCGCCCAACGACAGGTGGCGATCGACGTGGAAGCCGACGACGACGAAGCCGTCGCTGACGATGTGGCGACCGACGTTGGCCAGGGCGGCGGCCTCGGTGCCCGGCGCCAGGAAGACCATCACGTTGCCGGCGAGCACGGCGCCGTCAAACGGTTCGGGCTCGCCGAGGGTGGCCAGGTCCATCTCGACGAGATCGGCGACCACCCAGGTCGGTCCGGGGTGATCGGCCTCGGCCGCGGCGATCAGCACCGCATCGGCGTCGACGCCGACGACGACGTGACCCCGCTCGTGCAGCACCGCTCCGGTGCGACCCGGCCCGCAGCCGGCATCGAGCACCCGAGATCGTGGCGGCAGCAGTGCATCGACGAGCCGGGCTTCGCCGCCGAGATCGTCACCCGCCGCGGCCATCGACCTGAATCGCTCGACGTACCACTCTGAATGATCGTCCTTGGTGTCGGTCTGCCACCGGGTCGGCCGGGCCACAGGGCCACGGTACGCCGACGCTGTTTGTGTCACCGCACGTCGCCGGATCGGCGCACGTGCGGTGACACAAACACTTGTGCGGATGGTCATGCGGTATCTCGTATGATCATCCACCATGCTGCAGGCAGGGATCGTCGGGGCGTCCGGGTACACCGGCGCCGAACTGCTGCGGCTGCTGGCCGGGCACCCGGACGTCGACGTCGCCGTCGCCACCGGTGACACGCAGGCCGGATCGGCCGTGGCCGAGCTGTACCCGTCGCTGGCCGCGGCTTACGGCGACCTGGTGTTCGAGCCCACCGACCCCTCGGCGCTCGACGGGCTCGACGTCGTCTTTCTCGGCCTGCCCCACCGGGCGAGCATGGCGCTGGCGCCCGAGCTTCTCGCACGAGTCCGTTGCGTCGTCGATCTGTCGGCGGCGTTCCGCCTCAAGGACCCCGCCGCCTACCCGCAGTGGTACGGCTTCGCCCACGACCAGCCCGCACTGCTCGCCGAGGCCGTGTACGGGCTGCCCGAGCGGCACCGCGCCGACCTGCAGGAGGCGCGCCTCGTCGCCACACCCGGCTGCTACGTCACCGCCGCCACGCTGGCGCTGGCCCCGCTCCTCGACGCCGGATTGGCAGGGCGTGACGGCATCATCGTCGACGCGGCCAGCGGGGTCTCCGGCGCCGGCCGGACGGCGACGGCCACGACGGCGTTCTGCCGCGTCGACGAGGACTTCACGGCCTACGGGCTGCTCGACCATCGCCACACGCCGGAGATCGAGCAGAACCTCGGCGCCCAGGTGCTGTTCACGCCCCACCTGGCGCCGATGAACCGCGGCATCCTCGCCACCTGCTACGCCCGACCGGCGGCGGGGATCGAGCTGTCGACCGACGTGCTCCTGGAGACGCTCTCGGCGGCGTACGAGCACGAGCCGTTCGTCGTCGTCAGCGAGCGGCCGCCGGGCACGAAGGCGACGCTCGGTTCCAACACCGCACACGTGACGGCCCGCTTCGACGAGCGCACCGGATACGTCCTGGCCCTGTGCGCCATCGACAACCTGACCAAAGGCGCGTCCGGCGGCGCCGTGCAGTCGGCCAACGTCGCGCTCGGGCTGGCGGAGACGGCCGGGCTGCCACTCGTCGGGACCGCGCCGTGAGCGATGGCGTGCGGCCGGCCGACGAGCGCACGATCGCCGACGTCCTCGTCGAAGCGCTGCCGTACATCCGGCGGTTCGCAAGCAAGACCATCGTCGTCAAGTACGGCGGCAACGCGCTCGCCGGCACGTCCGACCACGACGCGCTCACCCTCTTCGCCCAGGACATCGTGCTGATGCGGCTCGTCGGGATGCGGCCCGTCGTCGTCCACGGCGGCGGCCCCCAGATCAGCGCCCTGATGGCCCGGCTCGGCAAGACGGCCGAGTTCCGCGACGGCCTGCGGGTCACCGATGCCGAGACGGTCGACATCGCCCGCATGGTGCTGATCGGCCAGGTCAACCCGCAGCTCGTCACGGCGATCAACCTGCACGGCGACTACGCCGTCGGCGTCAGCGGGGAGGACGCCGGCCTGCTGCGGGCGACGCCCCGCGACCCGGCGCTCGGCTTCGTCGGCGACGTCAGCGCCGTCAACCCGGCCATCCTCGAAGCATTGCTGGGGGACGAGTTCGTGCCCGTCGTGGCGACCATCGGCACCGACGATCACGGCCAGCCGTACAACATCAACGCCGACGCCGTGGCCGCCGCCGTGGCCGAGGCGCTGGAGGCCGAGAAGCTGGTCTACCTCACCGACATCGAGGGCCTGCGCCGCGACGTCGACGATCCGGCCAGCCTGATCCGCCAGACCACGGCCGACGAGCTCGACGAGCTGATCACCGACGGCACGATCGCCGGCGGGATGATCCCCAAGGCGGCGGGCTGCACGCACGCCGTGCACCACGGCGTGGGGCGGGCGCACATCCTCGACGGCCGCATCGCCCACGTCCTGCTGCTGGAGATCTTCACCGACGCCGGCATCGGAACCATGGTGTCGGCATGAGTGCGCACGCGTTCGCCACGGCGGGGCTCGCCCACTGCCCGTTCATGCCCGTGTTCGGGCCGCCGCAGGTGATGTTCGAGCGGGGCGCCGGCACCGAGCTGTGGGACGTCGACGGTCGGCGGTACCTCGACTTCCTCTCCGGGCTCGCGGTCACGTCGCTCGGCCACGCCCACCCCGTGGTTGCGACGGCCATCGCCGAGCAGGCGGCGACGCTCCTGCACGTGTCGAACTTCTTCGCCAACCCGGTGGCGACGCGGGCGGCGATCGCCCTCGACCGGTTGCTGACCGAGGCCACGGGTCGGTCGGGCCAGGTGTTCTTCACCAACTCGGGCGCCGAGGCCAACGAGTGCGCCCTGAAGCTGGCCCGCAAGCATGGTGGCCGCGGTCGCCACGTCGTCGTCAGCGCACTCGGCAGCTTCCACGGGCGCACCCTGGCGACGCTGGCCGCCACCGGTCAGCCGACCAAGCACGAACCGTTCCAGCCGATGCCGGAGGGCTTCCGCCACGTGGCGTGGGGCGACCTCGACGCGCTGTCGAGAGCCGTCGACGGTTCCGTCGCCGCCGTCCTGATCGAGCCCGTGCAGGGCGAGGGCGGTGTCCATCCGGCGCCCCCCGGTTATCTGGCCGGCATCCGCCGGCTGTGTGACGAGGTCGGCGCGCTGCTGATCGTCGACGAGATCCAAACCGGGCTGGGACGAACGGGGCGCTGGTTCGGCTTCGAGCACGACCGCGTCAGCCCCGACGTCGTGACGCTGGCCAAGGCGCTCGGCAACGGCATGCCCGTCGGTGCCTGCTGGGCCCGCCGCGACGTCGCCGCCGTGTTCGAGCCCGGCGACCACGGCAGCACGTACAGCGGTACCGCCATCGCCACCGCCGCCGTCGACGCTGTGCTCGGCGAGCTACGGCGGATCGACGCCCCGGCTCTCGCGGCAGCGCGCGGCGCCGAGTTGACCGCCGCGCTCCTCGGTCTCGACGGCGTCGCCGCGATACGCGGTCGGGGACTGCTGGTGGCCGCCGAGCTCGACGGTCACGAGGCGCCCGCCGTGTACCACCGGTTGCTCGCCGACGGGCTCGTCGTCAACGCCGTGACGCCGACGGCTCTGCGCTTCGCGCCGCCGATCACGGTCTCGTCGGCCGAGATCGCCGAGGCCGTCGACCTCATCGCCAGGGCCCTGCGATGACGGCTCATCTCCTCGAGATCACCGACCTCTCGGCCGGCGAGGTGCGCGCCGTGCTCGACCTTGCCGTGCGTCCGATCGAGGCGCTCGGCCGACCGCTCGACGGCGCCGGGGCGGCGCTGCTGTTCGAGAAGCCGAGCCTGCGCACCCGCCAGTCGATGGAGATGGCCGTCGTCCAGCTCGGCGGCCATCCGGTGTACACGCGTCGTGAGGAGATCGGCATCGACGAGCGGGAGCCGCTGGAGGACGCGGTGCGGATCCTGGCCGGCTTCCACCGGCTGCTGGCGGCGCGGGTCTTCGACCACACCGTGCTCGAACGGATGGCGGCGGTGTCCGACGTGCCGGTCGTCAACATGCTGTCGGACCGGGCGCACCCGCTGCAGGCGCTTGCCGATGCGCTGACGATGGAGGAGGCATTCGGCGGGCTCGTCGGTCGCACCGTGGCGTGGGTCGGTGACTACAACAACGTCGCCCGCTCGCTCGGTGAGGTCTGTGCCCTGCTCGGGGCCCACCTCCGCTTCGCCTGCCCGGTCGGGTTCGACGCCGACGAGGCCGAGCGGGAGCGTCTCGACCTCCTCGGCGCCGGATCGGTCGTGTTCACCCATCGACCGGCCGAGGCCGTCGGGGGCGCCGACGCCGTGCACGCCGACACGTGGGTGTCGATGGGCCAGGAGGACGAGCAGGCCAGCCGGCGCCAGGCGTTCGAGGGCTTCACGGTCGACGAGGCGATGATGGCCGGGACCGCGCCCGGCGCGGTGTTCATGCACTGCCTGCCGGCGTACCGGGGGATCGAGGTGACCGCGGAGGTCATCGACGGTCCCCGCAGCGTCGTCATCCGCCAGGGCCACAACCGGCTGCCGGCGGCCCGCGCCGCGCTGGCCTTCCTGCTCGGCGTGAGCGTCCCCCCGTGAGCGTCAAGCTGCACCGCCAGCAGGCCATCGCCCGGCTGATCGGGCAGCACGAGGTCGGCAGCCAGCCCCAGCTGCTGGAGCTGCTCGCCGCCGCCGCCATCACCGCCACCCAGGCCACCGTGTCGCGCGATCTCGACGAGCTCGGCGCCGTGAAGGTGCGCGTGGCCGGCGGTCACAGCGTCTACGCCCTGCCGGAGATCGAGACCGACCGCCGGGCACCGTTCGGGCAGCTTCGGCGGGTGCTCGGGGAGTGGGTCGCCGACGTCGCCGTGTCGGCCAACATCGTCGTGCTGCGCACTCCACCCGGCTGCGCCCACGTCGTGGCCTCGGCGCTCGACCGCAGCGGCATGGAGGGACTCCTCGGCACCGTGGCCGGCGACGACACGTTGCTGTGCGTCGCCGCCGACGGGACGCCGGGCGACGAGCTCGCCGATCAGCTCCGCGCCCTCGCCGGTCTCGACGGGGCAGACTCGGACCGTGGCTGACGCGGTCGACGACGAACGGCCCGACGCACCGGTCGCGGGCGCCACCTTGTGGCACGGCCGTTTCGCCGACGGTCCCGCCGAGGCGCTGCTGGCCTACACCGTGAGCCTCCCGTTCGACCGGCGGTTGTGGCCCGACGACATCGCCGGATCACGCGCCCACGTCGACGGGCTCCTGCGGGCCGGCCTGCTCGCCGACACCGAACACGCCGCCATCGTGGACGCGCTCGAGCGGGTCAGCGCCGAACTGCTCGACGGGTCGTTCGCGTTCGCCCCGACCGACGAGGACATCCACTCGGCCGTCGAGCGTCGTGTCACGGAGCTGGCCGGCTCGGCGGGAGCGAAGTTGCACACGGCGCGCAGCCGCAACGACCAGATCGCCACCGACATCCGGCTGTGGATGAAGCGCGAGCTGCGCGCCGTGGCCCACCTGGTCGTCGAGCTCGAGGCGGTCCTGCTCGCCCGGGCGATCGAGGCCGGCGACACGTACCTGCCCGGGTACACCCACATGCAGCGGGCCCAACCCGTGCTGCTGGCCCACCATCTGCTGGCCCACGGATGGGCGCTGGCGCGCGACGTCGACCGGCTGCTGGCCACCGTCGACCGGCTCGACGTCTCCCCGCTCGGCGCCGGGGCCCTCGCCGGCACGTCGCTGCCCATCGACCCGGTGTGGACCGCCACCGCGCTCGGCTTCGGCCGGACCTTCGACAACTCGCTCGACGCCGTGTCAGATCGCGACCACGTGGCCGAGGCGCTGTTCGACGTCGCCCTCCTCGGCACGCACCTCGCCCGCCTCGGCGAGGAGTGGGTGCTGTGGACGACCGAGGAGTTCGGCTTCGCCCGCCTCGACGACGCCTACGCCACCGGCTCGTCGATGCTGCCGCAGAAGAAGAACCCGGACATCGCCGAGCTGGCCAGGGGCAAGTCCGGGCGCCTGATCGGCAACCTCACGGGCCTGCTGGTCACGCTGAAGGGCCTGCCGCTGGCGTACAACCGTGACCTGCAGGAGGACAAGGAGCCGCTCTTCGACTCCGTCGACCAGGTCTCGCTGACCCTTGCCGCGCTGGCCGGGATGATCGAGACGGCCACGTTCGTGCCCGAGGCGATGGCCCGCGCCGCCGATGCCGAGGTCGCCGCGGCCACCGATCTGGCCGAGTGGCTCGTCGAGGCCGGTACCCCGTTTCGCGACGCCCATGCCGTCGTCGGCGCGCTCGTGCGGCGCCACCTGGAGGAGGGCACCAGCCTGGGCCAGCTCGTGGCGGAGGACGAACGGCTGGGTCCGGAGGCGGCCGCGCTGCTCGCACCCGGCGTCGGCGTGCGGCGGCGCACGTCGCAGGGC
>JACCUL010000266.1 GCA_013811855.1 Acidimicrobiia bacterium | reverse complement strand
GGCCCGGCACACGCCGGTGTGGTTCATGCGCCAGGCCGGGCGCAGCCTGCCCGAGTACCGCGCCGCCCGCGGCGAGGGGTCGATCCTCGACGCCATCAAGCGTCCCGAGTTGGCAGCCGAGATCACGCTGCAGCCGGTGCGCCGCTACGGCGTCGACGCCGCCGTCCTCTACAGCGACATCGTCGTGCCGGTCCACGCGGTCGGGTTCGGCATCGACGTCGCGCCGGGAACGGGCCCGGTCGCCGCGGAACCCCTGCGCCACCGGGGCGACCTCGACCGACTCCCGCCCCTCGACCCCGGCGACGTCGCCTACGTCACCGCGACGATCCGCTCCATCGTCGGCGAGCTCGGCGCCGCGGTGCCGGTCCTGGCGTTCGCCGGCGCCCCGTTCACGCTGGCCAGCTACCTGATCGAGGGCCGCCCGAGCCGCACCTACCAGCACACCAAGGCCCTGCTGCGCGTCGACGAGGGGCTGTGGCACGACGTCGCCGGCCGGCTGGCCGAGCTGGCCGTCGCCTTCATCGACACCCAGCTGGTCGCCGGGGCGCAAGCGTTCCAACTTTTCGACTCGTGGGCGGGCGCGCTGTCTCGGGACGACTACGACCGCTACGTGCTCCCCCATTCCCGGTACGTCTTCGCCGAGTTGGCGGCCCGCCATCCGGGCGTCCCCGGCATCCACTTCGGCGTCGGCTGCGACCACCTGCTGGAGTCGATGTGGGCCGCCGGGCCGACGGTCATCGGACTCGACTGGCGCACGCCGATCACCATGGCGCGGCGACGGCTCGGCCGGGACGTCGCCGTGCAGGGAAACCTCGACCCGGCCCTCGTGCTGGCCGGCCCGGAGGTCGCACTCGCCGGCGCCCGCGCTGTCCTGGCCGACAACGCCGGCCACCCGGCGCACGTCTTCAACCTCGGCCACGGCGTGCCCCCCGACGCCGATCCCGACGTCCTCGCCGCCATCGTCGACCTCGTGCACCAGGAGACCGCTGGGGGAACGCAATGAACGGCCTCGTCGTGATGGCCTACGGCACACCGGCGTCACCGGACGACATCGAGGCGTACTACACCGACATCCGCCGCGGCCGGCCGCCCCAGCCGGAGCAGCTCGCCGATCTGACCCGGCGTTACGAGGCGATCGGCGGGACGTCGCCGCTGGCCGCGATCACCGCCGCCCAGCGCGACGCGCTGCAGGCCGCGCTCGACGACCAGGGCCCCGGCGAATGGCTCGTCGCCGTCGGCACCAAGCACGCCGCACCGAGCATCGAGTCCGCCGTTGAGGAGCTCACCGGCCGCGGCGCCCAACGGCTCGTCGGCCTCGTGCTCGCCCCGCACTACTCGTCGATGTCGGTCGGCCAGTACCACGGCCGCGCCCGAGCCGCCGCCGACGGGGCGGGCGTGCCGTTCGTCGCCGTGGACTCGTGGGCGCTCGAGCCGGCGTACGTCGAGTTCCTCGTCGGCGAAGTCCGCCAGCGAATGGCCGTGCTCCCCGACAACACGAAAGTGCTCTTCACCGCCCACTCGCTCCCGCAGCGGATCCTCGCCGCCGGCGACCCATACCCCGACGAGGTGCGCTCGACGGCGGCCGCCGTCGCCGCGGCGAGCGGGCTGGCCGCGTGGGCGCAGTGGTCGGTCGGTTGGCAGTCGGCCGGACGGACCGCCGAGCCGTGGATCGGGCCCGACATCCTGACCGTCATCGACGACCTCGCGGCGGCCGAGAGTGCCGACGGCCTGCTCGTCTGCCCGTGCGGGTTCACCGCCGACCACCTCGAGGTGCTGTACGACCTCGACATCGAGGCGCGCGCCCGGGCGGAGGAGCGCGGCCTGACCTTCGACCGCACGGCGTCGATGAACGCCGACCCGACCGTGCTCCGGGCCCTCGCCCGGCTCGTCATGGAGGCCGCGGCGTGAGACGGTGGTGACGATGCCCACCCGGCGCGTGGTCGTCGTCGGTGGCGGCATCAGCGGGCTGACCGTCGCCCATGCCCTGACCGGGCTCGTCGCGTCGGGGGACGTCGAGATCGAGCTGCGCGAGGCCGGCGCCCGGTGGGGCGGGGCGTTGCGCACGACGCCGTTCGCCGGGCGGCCGGCCGTGGACGAGGGCGCCGACGCCTACCTGGTG
>JACCUL010000258.1 GCA_013811855.1 Acidimicrobiia bacterium | reverse complement strand
GGCGGTCAGCTCGAAGCGCTTGGTGCCGTCGGGCAGCACGTCGGGCGCCAGCGGCTGGTTGCCGAGACCCTCGGTCTCGGCCGGGAACGCCATGACCGATTCGATCATCGCCTGGTCCTGCGCGGCGCCTTCCTCGGGCGTCACCGCGTGATCGCCGTGACCGGCGGCGGACGCGGTGTCGCCGGCGCTCGCGTCGGCGGAGCCGCCGATGGTCAGCGACGCCGTCATCCCGGCCTCGGTGTGGCCGGGGATGATGCAGTTCACCTGGTACGTGCCCGGCTCGAGCGAGCTGATGTCCAGCTCCTGGCTCTGGCCGGCCTGCAGGTCGTCGGACCGGATGTCGGTGCCGGCGATCGACAGGTTGTGGACCACGGTGCCGTTGTTGCGCACGACGAGCGTGCCCGGCGTGGCGATGCTCGACGTCGAGAGGTCCATCGAGAACTCGCTCATCGCGGCCTCGAGGGTCTCGCCACCCCCCCACCGTCGTCGGCGGCGCGCAGGGCGAGGCCGATCCCGAGCATGCTGGCGAACACGGCAAGGATGGCCACGCCCAGCACGCCGAGCGTCCAACCGTCGCGGCTGATGCGGAATCGTTCGAGGTCCCGCTCCAACGCGTCCAGACGGGCCGGATCCTCCAGCTCGGGATCGAGACGGATGTCGGTCACGCGCTGGACCCGTTCGGGGATGCGAGCGACGGAGCGCCATCGGCCTGCGTGGCCGGGGAGCGCAGTGATCGACGGTGGACGGCGCCGAGCACGACGAGCGCCAGCATCACGGCGGCGGCGGCGAAGGCTGCGATCGATGCGATACCGGCGATGCGCCCGATGGTCGACCAGGCGAACGTCGACAGCAGCAGGCCGCGCAAGGTCTCACCCCTGAACAGGCTTTGGCGTTGCCCGCTGACCTCGTCGGCGGCGGCCTGCAGCTCGGCCACCTCGTCCTCCGACGCGCCGGCGGTGACCGCCTCCTCGACGGCCGCGTTGGCGGTCCGCTCGACCGAGCCGAGATCGGCGTAGGTCGCCCCCTCGGCGATGTCGGCGAGGTGGCCGTCGATGTAACTGGCGTAGGCCTCCGCCTCGTCGCCGTTCGTGACCTGCTCGCCGGCGTACCCCACGAGGTCGTCTCGACCTTCGCCCTCGAGGGACACCCGGTCGGGGAAGAAGATGTTCTGGGCGGTCAACTCGTCACCGACGTAGTCGTCCGCGAACCGGCTCCCCCACGTGAGCAGACCACCGGCGACGGCGAGCACGATGGCGACGACGGCGCCCAGCGCGATGAACACGGTGTCGATCGTGCGCCGCCTGATCGGCCCGACGACGATGGCATCGCCCACCACCGTGTCCTGCTCTGTATCGGTCGCTGATCGTGCATCGAGCATGTCGAAGTCCTCTTTCGGATCGGCGGGCGGCCTCGTGCCGGCGCCACGGTCGACGGTACGGATGGTCGGCGCGTCCTGATCGGGCCAAAGGTCCCGGCGAGCGGCGCCACCCGGCCCGATCGTCACTCGACGGGTGCGGCGTGCGGGCCCGTCGTCCAGCGGGAGCGGTGGATGACTTGGAAGCAGCGACCGGTCACCGATGTCGGTTCGATGCGGATGAAGTGCGGTTTGTCCGACGCGTGCCACGGGAACAGCGGCAGGTCGAGGGTCTCGAAGCAGTCCAGACGGGTGGCGACTTCGACGGCGTAGCCCTTCACGACCACGCTCCATGCCGTGCCCTGGTCGGCGTCGTAGCCGTCCACCTCGAACGCCACGGCCCGCTCGCGGACGAGTGCCGCCAACTTGGCGCCGTGGGCGGTGCGGAAGACGATCGAGCCGTGGTCGACGACGTAGTTGACCGGGAAGATGTCCGGATGGCCCTTGACCGTGACGGCCAACCGACCGACCTCGGCGGTGCGCAGCAGCACCAGGCTCTCGTGGGTGTCGAGGATGGTCGTGTCGGCGATCTCGGTTGCCATGGGGTCCACCGTGCTCACCTTGTGCGTTGCGGGCCAGGGCCGAACGTCCCGGCTGGAGCTACGTCTCGTGATGCATGTGGCGCGCCGCGTACACGGCGGCCTCGGTGCGCCGCGCCATCCCGAGCTTGGCCAGCACGGACGTGACGTAGTTCTTGATCGTCTTCTCGGCCAGGTACAGCCGCTCGGCGATCTGGCGGTTCGTCAGGCCTTCGGCCAACAGCTCGAGCACGGCCCGCTCCTGGGTGCTCAACCGGGCGATGCGCTCGTCTTGCCGCGGACCGGTCCGGACCCGCTCCAGCACCCGAGCGGTGACGATCGGGTCGAGCAGGCTCTGGCCGGACGCCACCCGCCGCACCGCGTCGACGAGATCGGACGAGCGGATCTGCTTCAACACGTAGCCGGCGACTCCGGCCATGATCGCCCGGAACAGCGCCTCGTCGTCGGCGAACGAGGTCAACACGAGGCACGCCGTTCGGGGATGGCGGGAACGGATCTCCCGGCAGGCCTCGATCCCGTCGCCCTCCTCCAACCGCACATCCAGCACCGCCACGTCCGGGTCGAGGGCCGGCACCCGTCGCACCGCTTCGTCCTGCGTCGCCGCCTCGCCCACGACGACGATGTCGTCCTCGGCCTCCAACAGATCACGCACACCCCGCCGGACGATCTCGTGATCATCGAGCAGGAACACCCTGATCGGCATGTCCCCGCGGTTCGACGGAGTCGTCATCTCACCCATCCTGCACCCCCGTCGGCACCGACCACGTCAGCACGGTGCCCGACGGCGGACCGTGCTCGAGCGTGAACCGGCCGCCGTGTCGCTCGGCGCGGGAGGCCATGTTGCCGAGCCCGCGCCCGGTCACCGGGCGGCCGACGGGTGGGCCGATGCCGTCGTCAACCACTTTCAGGGACGCGTGGCCGTCGGTGACGACGAGCGACACCTCGACCTGCGAGGCGCGAGCGTGTCGAGCCACGTTGGAGAGGGCCTCCCGAAGCGTCGCCAGCAGCTCGACGGCGAGGAACGGCCGGACCTGAGCGTCGATCGGTCCGTCGAAGAAGACGGTGGGCGTGAACCCCAGCGAGCTCTCCGCTTCCCGCAGCAGCGACAGTACGCGGTCGCGGACACCGGAGTCACCCCCGCGCCGCATCGACAGACCGAAGATGACGGAGCGGATGTGTCGGATCGTGAGATCGAGGTCGTCGACCGCCCGGTCGATGCGCTCCTCGGCGGCGGCCGGATCGCTGCGCACCAACCGGGTCGTGCCCTGCAGCGACAGTCCGGCGGCGAACAATCGCTGGATCACCGTGTCGTGGAGGTCCTCGGCGATGCGCTGACGGTCATGGGTCAGCGCCAGCGTCTCGACCTCGGCGTGCAGGCGGGCGTTCATCACGGCAACCGCGGCGGCGCCGGCCAGCGCCATGACCTGCTGCTCGTCGTGTTCGCTGAACTCGTCGGCGTGGCACTTGTCGGTCAAGTACAGGTTGCCGATGACGGTGTCCCGGCTGCGGACCGGGACGCCGAGGAAGGAACGCATCGGTGGGTGGTGCGGCGGGAACCCGTAGCTGTCGGGATGGGCCCGCAGATCGGGGAGCCGCAGCGGCCGGGGGTCGGCGATCAGCGTGCCCAGGATGCCGTGTCCCTCGGGCAGTGTGCCGATCCGCCGGTGCTGGTCGTCGGCGATGCCAACGGTGATGAACTCGGCGAGGCGCTGGCGGCGCTCGTCGAGCACCCCAAGCGCGCCGTAGC
>JACCUL010000257.1 GCA_013811855.1 Acidimicrobiia bacterium | reverse complement strand
CGTTCCATGAGCGTCGGCCGGCTGGCCACGTACGCATCCGGTCGACCGCACATCGTTCCGGTCAACTTCGTCGTCGATGGCCGCACCATCGTGTTCCGCACCGCCGAAGGCGCCAAGCTGTCGGCGGGACCGGCCAGTCCCCGCGGGCGGCGTGGATGTCGGTGTGACACAGCCCTGAGGCCTCGATGCGCACGACGACCTGATCGGGACCGGCGTCCGGTACCGGCCGATCCTCGATGCGCAACGGTTCAGCGAGCTGGTTCACGACGGCGGCTCTCATGTCGATCCTCCAGAACGGGCCCCCGACGTGAGAAGCCGGGGTGGTTCGTTCATCGTGGGGGGCCGACGCTCCCAGCCAAAGGGTCCTCGGTCGTTTCGGACGACGACCTTGGTCCCGGGGCGTTCCCGTCGCCGGCGTCGACACTGCCGTCATCTGCAACTGCCTGAAGGAGCAGCGATGGTCAACTCGTTGATCGCCGCCGTCGATCCGGACGCCGGCACCGACCGCGCCGTGCTCGCCGCCCGGACGCTGGCCCGTCGAACCCGCTTGCCCGTGGAAGTGATCCACGTCGTCCCACCACGAAGCACGAGCACGTGGGCGTACGAGCGACAGATCGATGCCGATTCCGGCGAGGTGACGACCATCGTTCCAGGGGCGGACGTGGCGGCCGCCATCGTCGAGCTGGTCCAGCATCGTGACGGCGCCCTGCTGGTGTTGAGCACCGAGGCCCCGAGCCTGGTGTCGAGGTTCCGGCGCAGCGTCACCGGTGACATCCTCAGCGCGCTGCGCCAACCGGTGCTGGTCCTCGGACCCCACGTCCCTCGCCAGGTGTCGCTCTCAGCGGTCACCCCTCGTCGTCACCGTCGACCGAGACCACGAGCCTCCACCTGCGCTGCCGTTCGTCGTGTCGTGACAACAGACCGATCGGCCTCGGCCGCCCCTGGTCGTCGACATCGTCGCCACGGGGGGCTGGCCGGCCGCCACGATCGAGAGCGACGAGGAACGCGGGCGCGTCGACGCCGTCGTCGAGATGCTCGCCGCTCAGGGCGTCGAATCGGTCGGACGCGTGCTGCACGGCGGAGATCCCGTGCTGGCGCTGCTGGACCTGGCGGGGGAGCTCACCGACCCGTTGTTCGTCACGACGAGCGACCGGTGGGCCAGCGGTCGCTCACATTGGTACTCGACGACCCGCCGGCTCATCCAACAGGCGCCTCACCCCGTGCTGGTCGTCCCCGGAGATCTCCATGGTTAGGTGCTCAGCAGAGGAGGAGGTCCTCGCCGCGGGCGCCAGCGGTCAGACGATGGCACCGAACGTCGCTCCGACGCCGGCGGTGAACAGCATCGCCAATGCACCCCAGAGGACGACTCGTGTCACGGCCCGGGTGATCGGAGCGCCGCCGGCAACAGCGCCGAGCGCGCCGAGCGCGGTGAGCACGAGCAGGGCCGTGAGCGCAACGGCGACGATCAGCCACCCGTCTCGGGTCGGCACCGCCATGCCGAGCGGTACCGCGGCGCCGGCCGCAAACGTGATCGCCGAGGTCACGGCGGCCTGCACGGGCCGGGGGGACATCGTGTCCGTCAGCCCCAACTCGTCTCGCGCGTGAGCGGCGAGCGCATCGCGACTTGTGAGCTGCTCGGCGACCTGTCGAGCCAGCTGCTCTTCGAGGCCCCGCCCGACGTAGATCGCCGTCAATTCGTCCAGCTCCCGCAGTGGATCATCGTGCAGCTCCTGGCGCTCCCGGGAGATGTCGGCTCGCTCGGTGTCGGCCTGCGAGCTCACCGAGACGTACTCACCGGCAGCCATGGACATCGCTCCCGCGACCAACCCGGCGAGACCGCTCGTGACGACGGGAGTGTGTGCTGCGTCCGACGCGGCGACGCCGATGATGAGGCTGGCCGTGGACACCACCCCGTCGTTGGCGCCCAGCACCGCGGCGCGCAGCCACCCGACTCGCTGGGTGCGGTGGGTCTCGGCGTGCGCCACGGGCGCCATCCTGCCCGACGCCGTGCTCGACCGTCGGCGCGACGTTCCCAGTGGTGCGGGATACCGTCGGCAGGGATGTCGGACGACCGTGACGGCGCCGCGCTGCTCGCCGCCGTTGTCGCCATCGGCTCCGATCTCGATCTCCCGGCCATGCTGCGCCGCATCGTGCAAGCCGCCGTCGAGCTGTCCGATGCCCGCTACGGCGCGCTTGGGGTGCTCGACGAGCGCCGCCAGCGCCTCGCCGAGTTCATCACCGTTGGCATCGCCGACGACCAGCACCGGCGGATCGGCACGCCGCGCAGGACCAGGCGATGATCGAATCGGTCATGGCGTTCCCGGCCGAGACCGAGGGTCTCGGCAACCAGCCGCTGGCGCCCGACGTGCTGCCCGACGGCACCAAGCGCTTCGAGCTGACCGCC
>JACCUL010000227.1 GCA_013811855.1 Acidimicrobiia bacterium | reverse complement strand
TCAGAGTTGGTCTCGACGCCACTCCCCGGAACCAGCCGGGATGACTATGCAACCCTGGAACCCGAGCTCCGTGGTGGATCCACGGCACCGGTGTCCCCTTACATGAGTGGGGAGAGCGGGTTCGGATGCGTGGCGGGTGGGGGCGTTCGGACCAGGTGATGCCGCCGGCGTGGAGCAGCACGCGCAGCCGGTAGTGGTCGAAGGTCGGAAGCCGTACCCGCAGCGCTTGACCTTCTTGACGCACAGGTTCAACCCTTCGGTCGGCCCGTTGGAGGCGCCGGTGTCGTGATGGGCGAGGATCTCGGGACCTTGGCGGTCCGACTCGCACCCGGCCCCAGCCAGGACCTCGGGCCGGGGCTGTCGGTCGTCGTCACGGTGGGCACGACGGCACTCGACTTCACCACGTCCGACCGGCAGACGACCGATGACGACGGCACCACGACGATCCCGCTCGAGTCGGCCGCGCCACTGAGGTGCGCACGATGGTGCGAGACGGTGCCGACGGACGACACGTCGGTGTGGCCGGGCGTGTGGCCCGTCCGGGGGCGCCGCGGGTGAGGATGAAGATGATGTCGAACAGCTTGAGGCTGTCGACGAGGCGGATCATCAGCGTTGACCACGCTCACTGAGTTCTCCCCAATTCTGCTCATCGAATCTCCCCACCTTCGAGCATCCATCCGTCGGGGTGGGGCTCCTCTCAAGGCTGGTGGTCGCGAGACCAAGACCAGTCGGCGAGAGGAGCCCCGTGTCGATGTTGACAGCGAAGGAAGACGTGGAGATCACATCGTTGAGGAAGCGGGGCTGGTCGATCTCGGCCATTGCCCGCCACATCGGCCGGGACCGCAAGACGGTCCGGGCCTACCTGTCTGGCACCCGGGAGCCGGGCCTGCGGGCGAGGAGCGAGCCGGACGTGTTCGACCGGTTCGAGCCCTACGTGCGTCAGCGGCTCAGCGACGACCGCCATGTGCGGGCGTCGGTGCTGTTCGCCGAGGTCGTCGCGTTGGGCTACGACCGGGCGTATCCGACGTTCACCCGGCAGGTCCGGGACCGGGGGCTGCGTCTGCATTGCGAGCCGTGCGCCTCGAGCAACGGGCGAGCGCACGTGGACATCGATCATCCGCCGGGCGAAGAGATCCAGTGGGACTGGCTGGAGCTCGATGACACGCCGTGGGGCGCCAAGGCGTACGTGCTCGTCGGTGTGCTGTCGCACTCGGGGCGGTTCCGGGCCTGGTTCTCCGAAGCGGACGATCAAGCGCATCTGATCGTCGGCATCCACGAAGTGCTGCAACGTCTCGGGGGGACGGCGCGACGGTGGCGGGTTGACCGGATGGCCACGGTCATCAAGCCGGGCACCGATCAACTGCAGCGCTCGTTCGTCCCGGTGGCCAAGCACTACGGCGTTGGCGTGGATCCGTGTCCGCCCCGCCACGGCAACCGCAAAGGCGTCGTCGAGAAGGCGATCGACTACCTCACCCAGTCGTGGTGGCGCACCGCTGCGGTGTCCTCGCCGGTCGAGGCGCAGACCGGGCTGGACCGCTGGTGTGTCGACGTCGCCGACCAGCGGATGCGCCCGATCCCGGCCCCGGCGCCAGATCCGGGCTCCTGTGCGCCCGTCAGAGGCGATATCCACAGCCCCGGTGGGATCGGGGTGCAGGCCATTGGGCACGACGGGCAGGTGACCGTCGCCGAACTCGCCGACGTCGAGCGGTTGCTCGCCCTGCCCGCCGCCGCCTACCCGGCCGAGCTGCGAGTGGTGCGCACCGTGGCCGCCAACGCGTTGGTGTCGTTGTGGGGCAACCGCTACTCGGTGCCGCCCGGCCTGGTCGGTGGCCAGGTCCAGATCCGCTGGCGGCACGGCACCGACACCATCACCGTGCACGCCGCCGGCGTCGTCGTCGCCGTCCACCGCCTCGCACCTCGTGGCGCGCAGCGCACTGTCCGGCTGCCCGAGCACACCACGGCGTTGGAGAACGTGGTGCTCGGCGCCTTCAGCACCGCACAGCGGTGTGCGCGCAAGGTCAACCGGCCGCCGTCGGACGCGGCGCTGGCGTTGGCCGCCGAGCTGCTCGGCGACCGCGGCGTCGACCCGGTCATCGACCTCGAGGTGTATCGGCGAATCGTCGACGGCGAGGACACGGCATGAGCCGCGACACCCTCTACCAGCAAGTCCGCTCCCATCTCGCCTACTTGAAGCTGGGGGCCGCCGCCGAAGCGCTACCCACCCAACTCGACACGGCGCTCAAGACGAAAGCGACCCACACCGAGTTCCTCGAACGACTCTTGGCGATCGAGGTCGACGCCACCGAAGCCCGCCGCCACGCCGGCCGGCTCCGCTTCGCCAACTTCCCGTCACCGTGGCGACTGGAGGACTTCGACTACACCGCCCAACCCTCCGTCGACCCGGCCCTGATGCGCGACCTCGCCACCTGCCGCTACGCGGAGGACGCCACCAACGTGTTGTTCATCGGGCCGCCCGGCGTCGGCAAGACGATGCTCGCCATCGCCCTCGGCCACTGCGCCGTCGACGCCGGGCTACGCACCTACTACACCACCGCCGCCGACTTGGCCGCCCGCTGCCGCAAAGCCGCCGTCGAAGGACGCTGGGCCACCACCATGCGCTTCTTCAACGGCCCCGGCGTGCTCATCGTTGACGAGCTCGGCTACCTGCCGATGCCCGCCGAGGACGCCAACGCCCTGTTCCAGGTCGTCTCCCAGCGCTACCTGCGCGGCTCGATCATCTTGACGACCAACCGGGGCGTCGGCGCCTGGGGCGACATCTTCGCCGACACCACCATCGCCGCCGCCATGTTGGACCGGCTCCTCCACCGCTCCGTCGTCATCAACATCACCGGCGACAGCTACCGCATGCGCACCCACCGAGCCCGCCACCAGAGGCTCACGAAAGGAGAAGCCATCTAAGATCCGACCCACCAAGGGTGGGGACTTTCGCCGAGCACAACTGGGGAATTTCAGCGAGCGGCAGCAGCGTCACGTACAGCACCGGCAGCAGCATCGGGAACGTCACGAAGCGGAACGTGCGCCACGGTGTGGCACCGTCGACGCAGGCGGCCTCGTGCGGGCCCTCGGGCAGCGCCGAAAGCGCAGCCAGGGTCATCAGCATGACGAACGGGATGGACTGCCACGAGTCGACGATGGCGATGGCGATGCGGGCCGCCCATCGTTCACCCAGCCAGCCGATGCGTCCGAGACCGGCCGAGTCGAGGAACCAGTTGACGACCCCGAGGTCGGTGTCGAGCTGCTCGTCGGCCACATGTGGCGGTACCGGGATGAGGTCGTCGCCACCCGCGACCGCATCGCTGCCGGCTCGGTGGGCCGCCCCGTGCGTACCCGCGGCTACGGCATCCATGCCGGCTGGGGCCCCGGAGGCTGGTTCAGCGACCAGAGCCTCGCGGCGGAGGCGCGCTGATCGACATGGGCATCCACGCCATCGACACCGCCCGCTTCGTGCTCGGCGATCCACAGCCGGTGCGCACCGTCGCCTCGATCGAAACCCACTACGGCGCCTATGGCGTGGACGACGACGCCGTCGTGCTCGTCGAATGGGACCTCGGCGCACGCAGCGTGATCGAGTCAGGCTGGTGGCAGCCCCGCCTCGACGGCGTCGAGGCCGACACCGAGGTGTACGGCACCGCCAATGAGAATGGGTGGTGGCGCTCCGCTCGCCGGGTCTGACCCTGATACCACCTGACTCGTCGAGATGTCTTCGTGTCCGATCCGTCGACTCGGTGAGCGGAGCGCCACCGGCACAACCAGTTGGTCGAACGTGACCTGAAAGAAGCTCGTGCGAGGAGCCTCGTCATTGGCCTGTCCGTGACCGGCTGTGCGTGCCATCCACAACAGACACGAAGGGATGGCGATGACCACGATGACACACCAACCGTTGGACGCGCGCCGCGTGTTCGGCGGAGTCGACACGCACAAGGACGTCCACGTTGCTGGCGCGCTGGACGAGCTGGGCCGCCTGTGGGGGACCGGGTCGTTCCCGACGACCGCCGGCGGCTACCGGCAGCTGTGGCGGTGGCTGCGCACTGATGGCGATGTCGTCGCCGTCGGTGTCGAGGGGACTGGGTCGTGGGGTGCCGGCCTGGCCCGCTGCCTCACCGCCCAGGGCGTCGATGTGCGCGAGGTGATGCGCCCGAACCGCCAGCACCGCCGCCGCGACGGCAAGTCC
>JACCUL010000176.1 GCA_013811855.1 Acidimicrobiia bacterium | reverse complement strand
CGGTGGTGTCGGCGGGCGCTGCCCGAGCGGACCGGACGCGGCCGGCCGCGGGTGTACTGCTCGCCGCGCTGTCGCCAGTGGGACTGGGTGGCCCGGCAGCGGGCCCGCGAGCTCGAGCTCAGCGAGGGCGAGCTGGTCATGACGCGAGCCACGCTCGACGAGCTCCACGACGCGCTGTACATCCTGGCGTGCGCAGTGGACGACACCGAGCAGGATCTGGCCGCCAGCGCCCACCCACCGGCCGCCGAGCTGCGCCGCATGCTCGACTGGCTCCTCGAGGCCGCCCGACCCCTGCGCACCAGCCAGATCCCCGCACCCTCCACCTCACCCTGATTTTCGTCATGACGGAATTGGCGGGCGGGAGCAGACGGGCTCTCGGAGGAGGCCGTGAGGCCCGCCGGGCCGGCCCCGGATCTCGGGTGCGATCTGCCTTTTTGGGCGCGCCAACGTCTCGATTTCGAGACGGAGCGCACCCAGAACGAGGAACGAGACGGATCGCACCCAGATGTGACGGCGGCGGAGACGTGACCCGGGACGTTCTTCAAGAGCTCTTCCTCGTCCTTCAAGAGCTCTTCCTCGTCCTCCGGACACTGAGCAACGCCCATAATCAACGTTATGTCAGTTTGACGAGATGGTGACGGAAGGCCGCTCCTGCCGCTGACCTGGGCTTCCCGTCCTGCGGTGCGGCGGCGGCCGGCGACGGGGGCGGCCGGGTGCCGATGACTCTCGGTCCGACGCTGGCGACGATTCGTCGCGCCGCGTCGACCAGCAGTTGTCCGCACGGCGTCCCTCGGGGGATGCCTCCAGGAGGTCCCATCTCGATGCACACACCGAAGCGCCGACCCACCCGTCGCGCCAGGATCATGCTCTCGCTGGCGTTGGCCGCCGTGGGCGTCCCGGCCGTCATGACGACCCCCGCCGCGTCGGCCGCGCCCACCACCGCGACGCCGTCGGCCCGCGACGTGGTCGGCCTCAGGTACGGCTCGCGCGGCCCGGCCGTGAAGGAGCTGCAGCGGGCGCTGATCCGCGCCGGCGTCGGCGTCGTCGGTGGGGCCGACGGCATCTTCGGCCCGGCGACGCAGAGCTCGGTCAAAGCGTTCCAGCGGATCAAGGGCCTGCAGGCCACGGGTGTCGTGAACACGGCCACGGCTCGGGCGCTGGGCTTGATCAGCGCGCCGACCCCGCTGCAGCAGGGCGTCGTCGGCCTGCACCTCGGATCGCAGGGTCGGGCGGTCACGCTCGTTCAGCAGGCGCTCATCCGCCACGGCATCACCGTCTTCGGCGGCGCCGACGGCATCTTCGGCTTCGCCACCCAGCGGGCGCTGATCTCGTTCCAACGCGCCCGTGGGCTCGATGGCACGGGTGTCGTCAGCTTGGCGACGGCACGATCCCTCGGCCTGACCACGCCGACGACACCGACGACACCGACCCCCACCGGCTTCATCGGCATCCGCATCGGGATGCGCGGCGATCTGGTGCGGCGCGTCCAGCAGGCCCTCCTCAACGCTGGGATCACCGTGCCTGGTGGCGCCGACGGCATCTTCGGCCCGGCCACCCAGGCCGCGGTCAAGCGCTTCCAGGCTGCCAAGGGGCTGGAGCAGACCGGTGAGATCGGTCCCCGCACAGCCGCTGCGCTCCGGCTGACCGGCCCCGCCCCCATCCCGTCGCCCACGCCGGCCAACAAGTACATCGGCCTGCGGTTGGGCTCGCGAGGTGACGCCGTCAAGGACGTCCAGCGGGCGATCATGGCGACGGGCATGTACCTCGCCGGCGGCGCCGACGGCATCTTCGGCCTGGCCACACAGAACGCGCTGATGATCTTCCAACGCACGAACGGGCTGATCGTGACCGGGATGGTGAACCCGGCCACCGTCAAGTTGATGGGGTTGGAAGACAGCCCGTCCACACCCCCGACGACCCCGACGCCCGGCGAGACGCCCGACGGCTTCCCACGGTTCGACGAGCGCGGCCCGCGCGTCGTCGCGCTCCAACAGGCGCTGATCCGAGCCGGCATCCCGGTGCCGGGCGGCGCCGATGGCGTCTTCGGCTCGGCCACCGCCGGCGCGATCATGAAGTTCCAGCAGCGCAAGGGTCTGCCCGTCACGGGCCGGGTCGACGCGGCGACCGCTCGGGCGCTCGGACTGACCGCCCGGCCTCGGCCCACGACACCCACGCCGGTGTCCGTGCGCATCGACGCCAAGCCCGTCGAGGCGCCGTGCTGGTACGGCGACACGTGGCTGGCGCCGAGGGGCGGCGGCCGCGTCCACCTGGGCGTGGACATCCTGGCCGCCCGCGGCAACAGCGTGTACGCCGTGGTGGACGGCACGGTGACACAGATCTACCGGGACTTCCCCGGCTCGCTTGCCGGCAACGGCGTGAAGATCACGAAGGCCGACGGCACCTACTTCTTCTACGCCCACTTCGACCGCATCCGTCGTGGGATCGGCGTCGGCAGCCGGGTGGGTGCCGGCCAACAGGTCGGCACGATCGGCAGCACCGGCAACACGGTCACGCCACACCTCCACTTCGAGGTCCACCCCAACGGCGGCTCGGCCGTCAACCCGTACCCGATCGTCAAGGCCCGCGGCGCCTGCTGACCGGCCGGCCTCGCCGATCGGCTCGGCCTTCTAGCGTGGCGCCGTGCCGCTGCCTGTGACCGCGCGGCCGGCCGACGAGGTGCTGGCTGAGCTCGACGACCTGCAGCGCGACGACGTCCGGTGGCGTGAGGGCCGGGCGTTCACGCTGGCGTACCACGCCGGCGACGAGGTCAAGGCGCTGGCCGACGAGGCCTCCCGGCGCTTCAGCGCCGCCAACGCGCTGAATCCCGACGCCTTCCCGAGCCTGCGTCGCCTGCAGCGCGACGTGGTCGACATCGTCGGCCGGTGGCTCGACGCGCCGCCGGAGGCGGCGGGGTTCGTGACCAGCGGCGGTACCGAGAGCCTGCTGATGGCGGTGAAGGCGGCGCGCACCCGCGGGCGGCGGAAGGGGGACATCGTCACGCCGAACATGGTGCTCCCGGCCTCGGCCCACGCGGCGTTCGAGAAAGCCGCCGCCTACTTCGGGGTCGAGAGCCGGCGGATCGCCGTCCGGCAGGACTGGCGCGCCGACGTCGACGCCATGGCGGCGGCGATGGACGACGACACCGTCCTCCTCGTCGGTTCGGCACCGCAGTACCCGCAAGGCGTCATCGACCCGATCGCCGACATCGCCGCGCTCGCCGACGCCGCCGACGTCAACTGCCACGTCGATGCGTGTATGGGCGGCATCACGCTCCCCTATCTGCGCCGGATGGGCCGGCCCGTGCCGCCGTGGGACTTCGAGGTCGCCGGCGTCACGAGCATGTCGGTCGACCTCCACAAGTTCGGCTACACGACCAAGGGCGCCTCCGTCATCGTGCACCGTGACCACCAGCGGCGGGCGGACCAGACGTTCGTCACCGACAACTGGCTCGGCGGGCGCTACGCCTCGCCGAGCGTCCTCGGGACCCGCGGGGGCGGGCCGATAGCCGCCGCGTGGGCGGTGCTGCAGCACGTCGGCGACGAGGGCTACCTCCGCCTGGCGCAGGCCGCCCGCCGGGCGACCGAGCGGCTC
>JACCUL010000173.1 GCA_013811855.1 Acidimicrobiia bacterium | reverse complement strand
CGGCACCGACGAGCTGGCCTTCACCACCGAGAACACCGCCGGTGTCGACCAGCGGGTGTTCCCGACGTTCGCCGTCGTCGTCGGGTGGGGCCGGGGCCCGTCGCCGTTGGCCGCCGTCGGCTCCTTCGACCCGGCCATGCTCGTCCACGGCCAGCAGGCGGTGACGCTGCACGCGCCGATCCCCGTGGAAGGCACGGCGATCCTGACGACGACCGTGGTCGGCGTGTACGACAAGGGCGCGGCCGGTGTCGTCGTCACTTCGACGGAGGCCGCGCTCGGTGACGTGCCATTGTTCACGACCCGATCGTCGGTCTTCATCCGCGGCGCCGGGGGGTTCGGCGGCGAGCGCGGTCCGTCCGGTGCTCGCCACGACCCGCCCGATCGCGCCCCCGACGACGAGGCGTCGACGACGACGTCGCCGGACCAGGCCCTGCGCTACCGGCTATCGGGCGACCGCAACCCGCTGCACTCCGACCCGTCGTTCGCCGCCCGGGCCGGCTTCGACCGGCCGATCCTGCACGGCCTGTGCACGTACGGCTTCACGGGCCGGGCGCTGCTGCACCACCTGTGCGGCTCCGATCCCGCCCGCTTCCTCCACGTCGAGGGGAGGTTCGCGGCACCGGTGTTCCCCGGCGAGGAGCTGACGGTGCGGATGTGGGTGACCGCGCCGGGCGAGGCCGTGTTCACGACGGCGGTGGGGGACCGCACCGTCATCGACCAGGGCCTGCTGCGCTACCGATGACGTCACATTGCGTTCCCCGGCCACGCAGGCCGAGGGTGGCCGCTCCTGCGCTGGCGCTCGGTCGCTCGTGTCGGGCGCGGGTGCCCGAGTGATGTTCCACACGACGGCGCGGTGTGGTGCGCGACCCGGAGGAGGACCACCGGACGGCGACGACGCTGGAGCTGTTCTTCGACCTCACGTTCGTCGTCGCCGTCGGTCGGGCCGCCGCCGCCCTGCACCACGAGATCGCCGTCGGCCACGTCGCCGGCGGCGTGCTCGGCTTCGTGATGATGTTCTTCGGCATCTGGTGGGCGTGGATGATGACGTTCACGTGGTTCGCCTCGGCCCACGACTCCGACGACGTGGGCCACCGCCTGCTCACGTTCGTGCAGATCGCCGGTGCCCTGATCTTCGCCACCGGCGTGGCCAGCGCCGTCGAGGACCGGGAGCTCCTCGTCGGTGTCGTCGGCTACGTGATCATGCGCGTCGGCCTCGTGCTGAGCTGGCTGCGCGTCGCCCGCGACCAGCCCGAGCAGCGCCCGCGGGCGCTGCGGTACGCGCTCTTGACCATCGGTGTCCAGGTGCTCTGGGTCGCCGCGCTGGCGACGCCGTACGACGCCATCCCGTTCGTGTTCTTCGGCCTGGGCCTCGTCGAGCTGGCGATCCCCGTGTGTCGCCGAGCGGCACGGTGACCGCAGCCTTTTCCATCCCGAGCACATCGAGGAGCGCTACGGCCTCTTCACGATCATCGTGCTCGGCGAGTCGATCCTGTCGGCGGCGGCCGGCTTCGAGACCGCCGTCGACGCCGGGGGTCTGACCCGGGAGCTGTTCGCCGTCGGCGTCGGCGGCCTCGTCATCGCCTTCGCCGCATGGTGGCTGTACTTCGACCACCCCGGCCACCTGGCGCCGACCCCGCGCTCGGCGTTCCGCTGGGGCTACCTGCACGCCGTCGTCTTCGGCGGGTTGGCCGCGCGTCGGGGCCGGCCTCCACGTCGCCGCCGAGGCGGTGAGCGGCGCCGCCGAGGGCGAACACCCCATCGACCTCCGGGCGGCCGCCGTCGCCGTCGCCGTGCCGATCGCCCTCTTCCTCGTCGGGCTCGTGGTGATCATGCTCGTGACCGGCACGGCGGTCCGGGGGTGGCGGATCTACCCCAAGCTGGTCGGCGCCGCCGTCATCGTCGCCGTCGGCGTCACGGGGTCGGTCCCGGTCACGGTCGTGGCGAGCGCCATCGTCGTCGCGCTGCTCGCCTGCTCGATGGTGCTGACGGATTGGCGACCGTCCGAGCCGGCCGTGCTCAACCCCTGAGTGCGGTGACGACCTCAGCCAGGGCGACGTCGCGGCGTTCACCCGTGCGCCGGTCCTTCACCTCGACCACCCCGTCGGCCAGGCCGCGGCCGACCACGACGATCGTCGGCACCCCGAGCAGCTCGGCGTCCTTGAACTTGACGCCCGGCGACACCGTGTCCCGGTCGTCGAGCAGCACCCGCACCCCGGCCTGCTCCAACTCGCCGGCCAGGCGCTCGGCGGCGGGGAACTGCTCGGAGCCGGGCTTGGCCGCGACGACCACGTGAACGTCGGCCGGCGCCACCTGGCGCGGCCAGCACAGCCCGAGCTCGTCGAGCGTCGTCTCGGCGATGGCGGCCACGGCCCGCGACACGCCGATGCCGTAGGAGCCCATCGTCGGGGTGATCTGCTGGCCGTCGGGGCCGAGCACCGTCAGGCCGAGCGCCGTGGCGTAGAGCCGGCCGAGCTGGAAGATGTGGCCCATCTCGACGCCGCGGGCCAGCTCCAGCGAACCCCCGCAGTCCGGGCAGGCGTCACCCGCCCGCACGTCGGCGACGTCGAGCACGCCGTCGGGCGTGAAGTCGCGGCCGGCCACGAGACCGACCACGTGGCGCCCCGGCCGGTCGGCGCCGGTGATCCAGCGGGTGCCGTCGACGACCCGCGGATCGACGACGAAGCGGATGTCACTCGACGATGCCACGCCGAGCACGCCCGGCCCGATGTAGCCCTTCGCCAGCTCGGGATGAGCGGCGAAGTCGGCATCGGCGAACGGCTCGGCCGCGGCCGGCAGGACCGCCGCCTCCAGCCGCTTCATGTCGACGTCGCGGTCACCGGGAACGCCGATGGCCAGCGGCTCGAATGTCCCGTCCGGGTGGCGCAGCTTGACGACGACGTTCTTCAGCGTGTCGGCCGCAGTCCACTCCCGATCGCTCCGACGCAGGTCGTCGCGTGCGTTCATCAGGTCGACGAGGGTGACGATGGTCGGCGTGTCGGGCGTGTCCTCGACCGCCGCCGGTGGCGCGTCCACGTTGTCCTCGGCGGGCGGCGGGGGGACCCGCACGGCCTCGACGTTGGCCGCGTAGTCGCAGCTCGTACAGCGCACGTAAGTGTCCTCGCCGACGTCGATCGGGGCCAGGAACTCCTCGCTCGCCGACCCGCCCATGGCCCCGGACATCGCCGAGACGATCACCACGGGCAGGCCGAGCCGCTCGAAGACCTTGATGTACACGTCCCGGTGGCGCTGGTAGGACACCGCCAGGCCCTCGTCGTCGATGTCGAAGCTGTAGGAGTCCTTCATCACGAACTCGCGGCCGCGCAGCAGGCCAGCACGCGGTCGGGCCTCGTCGCGGTACTTCGTCTGGATCTGGTAGATGACGAGCGGCAGGTCCTTGTACGACGAGTACAGGTCCTTCACCAGCAACGTGAACATCTCCTCGTGCGTCGGCGCCATGATGAAGTCGTTGCCGCGGCGGTCCTTGAGACGAAAGACGTTGTCGCCGTAGTCGGTCCAGCGGCCGCTCAGCTCGTACGGCTCGCGTGGGAGCAGGGCCGGGAAGTGGACCTCCTGGAACCCGGCCCGGTCCATCTCCTCGCGGATGATCCGCTCGACGTTGCGGTAGACGAGCCACCCGAGCGGCAGCCACGAGAAGCCACCCGGCGCGGCCCGGCGGATGTAGCCGGCCCGCACCAGTGCCTTGTGGCTCGGCACCTCGGCGTCGGCCGGGTCCTCGCGCAGCGTCCGCACGAACAACGTCGAGAGCCGCAGCACGGCAGGGAAGCTATCGACTGTGCGCCGGGCGAGCCGTCCTGGGTGGGCGCTTGCGACCTCGAGAGGAGCGAGCGGGAAGGGGCTACTCTGCACTGAGTGATACGAAGCCCGCGTATCCCGATCGCCGCGATCGGAGCTGTCGGACTCCGCGTGGGCTCGATTTCGGCGCCGAGGCCGACATTTGCAAACTTCGCTGATGTCTTGGATGATCCGTGCTACCACTCAAATGCCCGGGAAGTGCTTCGCCGATGGCGACATCCACACCTGGGACACGCAGCTCGGATCATCATACACGACCGCAATTAGCAATGCCAGCTCGTCGTACGACTCTACCGACCTCGAGATGCGGCACGTGCAAGATGGTCACACCTCTATCGTCGACATTTGGTTCCAAGAAGTCGACCTCGATGGTGGTGCAATCGGGCTCTCCGACTGCATCACGGGAAACGGCACGAATAGGTGCAGCATTGGCACGTCATCTTCGACCCTGCGAGCCTCGACTTAGAGGACTTCGAGTTCCGATCACTCGCCTGCCATGAAATGGGGCACACAGTTGGACTGACTCATCCGGCTCTCGAACGCCATGGGTGGCTCGTCACTGACCCTCGATTTGCCTGTATGCGCCTTGGAAACGACATGGACCCCTGGGACCCCTATCTGCGCACTCACAACGTCAGCCACATCAACAGCCATTACGGGCCATGAGCAGACGACGACCGGCCTGCATGTTCGCACTGGTCGTCCTGCTGGCGGCGTGTGGATCCGATGAACAGTTGGGTTCTGCTCCCGGTGACGGCTCTTCCGAAGCGTCCCAGGTGACGATGTGCTCCGCTGAGGACGACGAGATGATCTTCCTGTTGCCATCACCACGCAACATCGCCGAGATCGTGGAGCGTGCCGACATCATCGGTGAATTCAAGATCATTGAGCGTTACGAGGAGGCAGGCGGTGAGAGCGTCGATGAAGCGGCCACGCGGCGGATGGCCGATGCCCGGGTCCGCGTCCCGTCTCCGGCGTCTCTGAAGGTGAGGTCGTGCGGATCTTCGTGAGCACTGTCCTCACGGGACCCGAGGGGCAGATGATCTCAGGTCGCCACGCTGACGACACGCTGTCGGAGGGAGTGAGGCTCATCGGCGGTCTGTCTCGAGGTCAGGATGGCCGGTACGAGCTCACGGGTGGGGAGCTGATCGTGGACGACGACGAATCATCAGTGCACGTCCTTCGCCGAGCGTCATGCTGGACCGAGCGGGAGCTGGTGTTGGCGCGGGAAGTCGAGGGGTTTTCCGCGGCGGAGCTCCTCGAACGGCTCGAGGAGGAAGTGCAGCAGGTACCGAACTCAACCGAGCCGTCGCTTCCCGCACCGACGACCGCGCCCGTGCCGACGACGACGAACTGACGACGCTCGCGGTTCTCTCGACCTCGCGTGTTGTTCGCACCAACGTGATCCCTCGGTCACGGATCAGGTGCGCCGACGGACCTGGTTGGTGAGCGAGCCACGGACGGGCCGGGACCCTGCCCGCGGCCCCACCGCTATGCTGATTGCTCGTTCTGTTGGTGATGGCACGTGCAACCGAGAGGCGTGGGGTCCGCCCCACGCCTCGTTTCGTGAAAGGAGGTCGGTGTGGTCGTCGAGGCCGGGCTGGAGAGCCCCGTGCTGGCGCGCGTCCGCGCGCTCGTCGAGCCCATCGCCGCCGACCTGGGCCTCGGGGTGTACGACGTCGAGCACCGTGGCGGCATGCTGCGGGTCACGCTCGACACCCCTCCCGGCGCGGCGAGCGGCGTCAGCCTCGACACGCTGGCGCTGGTCAGCCGGCTCGTGTCCCGCGAGCTCGACGAGCACGACCCGGTGCCCGGTCGCTACACGCTGGAGGTCACCAGCCCGGGCGTCGAGCGGGCCCTGCGCACGCCCGAGCACTTCCGTCGTGAGGTCGGCAAGGTCATCGCCATCCGGCTGGCGGACGTCGGCCACGACGAGCGGCGCATCACGGGCACGCTCACCGCGGCCGACGACACGTCGGCAACCGTGACCGTCGACGGGCCCGACGGCCCGGTCGCGCGCGTCGTGCCGTACCACCAGATCGACCGTGCCCGCACCGTGTTCGAGTGGGGCCCGACGCCGAAGGCACCGACCACCGGGGCGAAGGCCAGGCAGACGAAGGAGGGTTTGTCGTGAGCGAACGAAGCGAGCGAACCGTCGACACGGTCTTCGCTCATCGGTGCGCCGTCACCAGCAGTCAGTCGATCTCGTGGCCCGAAAGGACGGCGCACCGATGAGCAACTTGGACATGTCCGAGGCGATCCGCCTGCTGGCGCAGGAGAAGGGGTTGTCGGAGGACTCGTTGCTCCACGTGCTCGTCGACGCCCTGGCCTCGGCGTACAAGCGGCGCCCCGGTGCGGCCGACGAGGTCGTCGTCGAGGTCGACCCGGACACCATGGACTTCACGTTCACCGCCTACGACCTCGACGAGGACGGCAACTGGGTGAACGAGCGCGACGACACGCCGCGCCGGGAGGAGCTCGGGCGAATCGCCGCCCAGACCTTCCGCCAGGTGATGAGCCAGCGCATCCGGGAGGTCGAGCGGGACCGCAAGTTCGAGGAGTACGCCAACCGCGAGGGCGACATCGTCACCGGCATCATCCAGCAGACCGACACCCGCTACACGCTGCTCGACCTCGGACGTGTCGAGGCGTTGCTGCCGCAGGCCGAGCAGGTGCCGTTCGAGCGCCCCCAGCCCGGCGACCGCT
>JACCUL010000151.1 GCA_013811855.1 Acidimicrobiia bacterium | reverse complement strand
GCCGCGAGCGTCCCGTCCGGCGCTCGGCGCCACACGTGCAGGACGGTGCTGTCGGCGAGCGGGTTGGCGAGGAACACGATGCCGTCGGCACTGACCGAGGCGACCGAGCGCACCTGCAGATCGGCGGGCGTGACCGGCGTGCCGGCGACCATGAGCCGCCGGGCGCCGTCGCGATCGGCACACGTGACGAGCGTGCCGTCGGGCAGCAGCCTGGGCACGCCGTCGACGAGCTCGACCCAGTGCTCGTCGTCGTCGCCGAGCAGCAGCGTCGTCGCCCCGGTCGCCGGATCGACGCCCAGGTGCTCGACGCGACGCTGGTCCCGGCTCTGCACGGTGAGCACGAGACCCTGCTCCGACCAGTTCACGTCGACCAGGTACGGCAACGCCTGGCGGTCCCACTCGAGGTCGACGACCGAGCCGTCGAGCCCGAGCAGGTGCAGCGAGACCTCCGCGTTGGGCGTCCCGGCCGCCGGGTACGGCATCTCCGTCGGCGCCGTCGACGGCACGGCCGGATCGCCGACGAACCAGCGGGTGACCGGCGCGGTGTCGACGCGGGTCGCCGCCAGCACCGTGCCGTCCGGCGACCACCAGAAGCCGCGGAAGCGGTTCATCTCTTCGGCGGCGATGAAGTCGGCGCTGCCCCATGACACGGTGTCGGGCTCGTCGGGATCGTCGCCGGCCAGGACGCGCCAGCGCCCGTCGAGCTCACCGACGCACAGCAGTCGGCCGCTGACATAGGCGACGCGAGTGGCGAGCGGATCGGGCCGGGGGTCGAAGACCGGACCGGCGACGGGCAGCTCGCGCCCGGCGGCGCTGACGAGCCCGGCGACGAACAGGCGACCGGCGATCGTGAACGCGGCCACGGTGCCGGCGCGGTCGGTGGCATAGGCGGTGATGCCGCCGGCCGACTCTCGCGTCCGCTCGCGGCGAGCTCGCTCCTCGAGCGGCAGGAACTCGTCGCGTCGCATCAGGAGCAGCTCGGGGTCGGCGACGATGCGCTCTTCACCGGTGGTCGCGTCCACGACCCACAGGCAGTTCACAGGGTCGGTGCCGCCCCGGCTGCGGAGGAAGACGATCCGCCGGCCATCGGCGGAGACCGTCACGTCGCGAGGATCGCCGAGCGTGAAGCGTTGTGTCCGGGCCGACTGGCGGGGATACGACTCGGCGGCGTCGTGCGACTGATCACTCATGCGAGAAACACACTCTCACGACAGCCGCAGGCGGCCGTCGGTCGTGAGTGCGACGCGCCGGCCGACCCATTCGCCGTCGAGCAACGCCGCCGTGACGTCGCCGTCGCCCGACACCCCCCACGCCCGCCGTCCGTCGTCGAGCAGGGTCGTGCTGATGGCCAGCTCCGGCGTGCCGTCCCGGGCGTGCATCACGGTGTACGCCTCGATCGTCGCCGGTCCTGCGGCCTCCTCGCCGCCGGCCAGCGCCCGGCTGGGCAGGGCGTCGATCTCGGTCTGGGGCTCGTCGTGGCGGAACCGGTTGGCCGGCGGCCGCGTCCCGTAGACGCCGAAGCTGTGCTTGGTAACGTAGCCGCCGTTGGCCCACACGAGCGCCCGCTCGCCGGGTCGCTGGCGCAGCTCACCGACGATCGTGGCGATGGCGTGCATCACGTAGTTGTTCCACGGGCCGCCGGCGAACGACAGCCCGCCGGTGCTCGTCAGCGGCCCGTCGATGGCCAGGCCGAGCGACTGCGCGCCGAGCTGCACGGCGGAGGGGAAGCACGAGTACAGGTCGACCAGCGCCATGTCGTCGATGTCGGCCCCGGCCAGCTCCAGCACCCTGCGACCACCGATCTCGACGGCCGGCGTGCGCGCGAACGTCTCCCGGTGGGACACGTAAGCGTGCTCGTGGCAGTCCGTGCCGGCGTACGGGAACACCCACCGGTCACGGGGCACGACCAGCCGGTCGGCCGTCGCGGCTGAGCACATCAGCACCGCGGCCGCCATGTCGACGTCGTTGTTGGAGTTCATGCACTTCCTGTACGGCGCGCCGACGAGGCGGTTGCTCGGGGTGACCTTGCGCACCTCCTCCGGCGTCAGCGCACGGCGCGACCAGGCGAACGGGTTGGCCGCGGCGACGGCGCTGAACCGCGACCACAGCCCGCTGATGTGTTCGAGGTGGTCCTCGGGGGAGCGTCCGGCGGCGGCCCGGAGCGAGGTCTCGAACAGCGGGTAGATCTGCACCGGCAGGTACACGCCGCGCTCGGCCTCGGCCGGATGGGTCATGTCGAGCTCGCCACCGAGCGGCGTCGGCGGCGCGTCGTCGGGCGCCTTGGACCACTTGAGGACGGCGCCCTCCTTGCGCGCCCGCATCCGCGTCCGCCACGCCTCGCCACCGACGAGCAGCGCGGCGTCCAGCCGTCCGGCGGCGATGTCGAGCGCCGTGCGGTTGACGAGGAGCTGCGGCAGGTTGCCGCCCGCGGCGGTCAGCACCAGCTGCCGAGCCGTGATCCCGAGCCGATCGGCCAGCACCCACGCCGGGTTGCCGTAGCGCCACGACAGGGTGCTCACGACGCGGATCGAGTCGACGGGTGGCGGCCCGGTCAGCCCGGCGTCGGCGGCCGCGGCGAGCGCCGCCGCCTCCATCAGCACCACCGGCTCGGCCGCGTCGGCCACGCTCGTGGCCCGCTGGAGGTGCTGGCCGACACCCACGATCACCGGCGTGCGCTCATCCAGGGCGGCCACGCCCGGCGAGGTTAGGCACCCGTCGCTCGCGCGCCCCGCACGGCGCCCGTAACCTCCGGTTCGATGTCTCGCATCGCCATCGGCGCCGATCACGCCGGGTTCGAGCTGAAGGAGCACGTCGCCGGCATCCTGCGGGAGCAGGGTCACGACGTGCTCGACCAGGGCACGGACTCCACCGCCGCCGTCGACTACCCGCCGATCTGCGCCGCCGTCGGTCGGAGCGTGCGCGACGGTCACGCTGCGCTCGGCATCGTCATCGGCGGCAGTGGCCAGGGCGAGCAGATCGCCGCCAACAAGGTGCGCGGTGTGCGGGCCGCGCTGTGCAACGACCTGTTCACGGCCAGGCTGGCCCGCGCCCACAACGACGCCAACGTGCTCTCCATCGGCGCCCGCGTCGTCGGCGTCGGACTCGCCGAGGAGATCCTGCAGACGTTCCTCGCCACCGATTTCGACGGTGGTCGCCACGCCAGACGCGTCGCGCAACTCACCGACCTCGAAGAGAAGTTCTGAAACGTACCTGGAGTCGCCCATGCCCTTCCCGTCCGACATCGAACCCGACACGGAGTTGGAGGCGCTGCTCGCCGACGAGCTGGCGCGCCAGACCACCGGCCTGCAGCTCATCGCCAGCGAGAACTTCACGTCTCCGGCCGTGATGCGGGCGGTCGGGTCCGTGCTCACCAACAAGTACGCCGAGGGCTACCCCGGCAAGCGGTACTACGGCGGCAACGCCGTCATCGACGAGGTGGAGGCGCTGGCCATCGAGCGCGTCACGACGCTGTTCGGGGCCGACCACGCCAACGTGCAACCGCACTCCGGGGCCAACGCCAACATGTGCGCCTACCAGGCGCTACTGGACCCGGGCGACACCGTGCTCGGGCTCAGCCTCGACCACGGCGGGCACCTCACGCATGGTTCGCCGGTCAACGCCAGCGGAATCCTCTACCGCTTCGTCGCCTACCGGGTGACGCCCGGCGACGAGCGCATCGACATGGACCAGGTGCGCGACCTGGCCCGCGAGCACCGGCCCAAGCTGATCGTCGCCGGCACGACGAGCTACCCCCGCCGCATCGACCCCGAGCCGTTCCGGTCCATCGCCGACGAGGTCGGCGCGCTGTTCCTCGTCGACGCCGCGCACATCGCCGGCCTCATCGCCGGCGGCGCCCATCCCGACCCGGTGCCGTTCGCCGACGTCGTCACGTTCACGACGCACAAGACCCTGCGCGGCCCACGCGGCGGCTGCATCCTCTCGACGGCCGAGCATGCCACGAAGATCGACAAGGCCGTATTCCCGGGCTGGCAGGGCGGTCCGTTGGAACACGTCATCGCCGGCAAGGCGGTGGCCTTCCGCGAGGCCGCCCACCCTTCGTTCAAGGAGTACGCCCACCAGATCGTCACGAACGCGTCGGCGCTGGCCAAGGCGCTCGCCGGCGAGGGGTTCCGCCTGGTGTCGGGCGGCACCGACAACCACATGATGGTCGTCGACCTCCGGCCGTTCGACGCCGAGCTGACGGGCAAGGTCGCCCAGGTCGCGCTCGACGCGGCCGGTATCACGCTCAACAAGAACACGGTGCCCGACGACCCGCGCAGCCCGTTCGTCACGAGCGGCCTGCGGATCGGCACGCCGTCGGTCACGACGCAGGGCATGCAGGAGGCGGAGATGGCGACGAT
>JACCUL010000122.1 GCA_013811855.1 Acidimicrobiia bacterium | reverse complement strand
ACGCGGTCGTGGCCGAGCATCCCGACATCGACGAGGACGTCGAGCGGGTCCGCCGGCGCCAGCTGCGCTGCCACCTGCCCGTGATCAGCGGGGGGATGCCCAACGCCGCCACCGCCCTGCGCGCCGCCGCGGCCGAGATCGCCGCCCACGACCCTGCCGTCGCCGTCGACCTGCTGCTCGACGCGTTGGGCCACCACGTTCGGGCCGGTGAGCTGGAGGCCATCCTGTCGGTCGTCGAAGAGCTGGCGCCGCGGCGCAAGACGCTCGACGCCGAGCGGGGACGGCGGGTCGACGTCATCGCCGGCGCCGTCGACGTGGCCGCCGGGTTGGAGGAGGGCGAAGCGTGCCTGGCCCGCTACACCGAGATGGGCGGGCCGCAGCGATCGTCGGCCGACATCCTGTACCTGGCCGAGGTCGTCGCACCCGTGCTGGCGTTCCTGCGGCGCACTGCGGAGTCCGATGCGCTGCTGGCCGAGCTCGACGCCGACCTGCGGGCCCGTGGCGCGGTGTGGCCGCTGATCAGCGTGCTCAACGCCCAGACGCTGTCACAGTACGGCCGGTCGTTGCCGGCCACGATGTCGGCCGGGCTCGAAGCCGTGGCCCTGGCCGAGGCCAACGGCATCCCCCACCACGCGTCGATCTCGGCCGGCGTGCTGGCGCTGTGCGCGGCGACGGTCGGCGACCGGGCGGCCTGCGAACGAGCGGCCCGCCTGCTGCGTGACGCGCCGGAGCCCGAGCGGCGGGCGCTGGCCGGCATCGGGCTCGGCTTCCTGGCCCTCAACGAGGGACGTCTCGACGACGCCGACGTGCACTACCGCGAGGTGCTCGCGCTGTCGCCGATCGGCCATGGCGTCGTGCGCTGGGAGCCGGAGTGGGTCGAGGCACTGTTGCGCTCCGGCCGGCGGGACGAAGCCGACGCGGTGTTCGCCGAGCTGCAGCAGGCCATCGACGAGGGCCCGCTGGCCTATCCCCGCATCGCCAGGGTCCAGGGCCTGATGGCCGTGGACGACGACGAGGCGGTGCGGTACTTCGCCGCCGCGGTCGACGATGCCCAGACCGTCGGCAACCGGGTGACGGAGGGGCGCTGCGAGATGTCGTGGGGCGAGCGGCTGCGCCGGGCCCGCAAGCGGGCCGAAGCCCGCCGCCATCTGGAGCGGGCGCTGGCGCTGTTCCGGGAGGTCGGGGCGACGCTGCTGGCCGAGCGGGCCACGTTCGAGCTCCGGGCGGCCGGCGGCGTGGTCGGCGACGAAGTCGTCTCGCACCAGCTCCTGACGCCGCACGAGCTGCAGGTCGCCCGCCTGGTGGTCGGCGGTGCCTCGAACCGCGAGCTGGCCGCCAAGTTGTTCATCAGCCCCCGCACCGTCGAGGCCCACCTCACCTCGATCTTCCGCAAGCTCCGCGTCCGCAACCGCCGCGAGCTCAGCGCCCGCGCCCTGGACGACCCGATCCTCCAGCCGTAGCGCCGGCGACTCGGTGGCTGCTCGTCACGGCCGACCCTCGTCAGGCGGCGGCGATGAGGTTGCCGGCGATCTCCATGGCCCGGTCGATGGGGATGGCGAAGCCGATGTTGGAGGCCTGGACGCCGTTGCCGCTGGAGGCGACGGCCGTGTTGATGCCGATGACGGCGCCGCTGGCGTCGACGAGGGGGCCGCCGGAGTTGCCGGAGCTGATGGCGGCGTCGGTCTGGACGAGGTCGTCGAGCGTGCCCTGGCTGGTGCCGATCGACCGGCCGAGGGCGGAGACGATCCCGGCGGTGACCGTCGGGCCGCCGTCGAGGGCCAGCGCGTTGCCGATGGCGAGGACCTCGTCGCCCACCTCCACGTCGGGCGACGAACCGAGCGTCGCCGGCGTGATCCCGGTGGCGTCGTCGAGCAGCAGCACGGCGATGTCGTTGGACGGGTCGGCGCCGAGGACGGTGGCCGACCGCTCGACGCCGTCGACGGTCACCCGCACATCTGTGGCGCCGTCGACGACGTGGGCGTTCGTGAGGATGTGGCCGGCGTCGTCGATGATCACGCCCGAGCCGGCGGCCTCGCCGGTCTGCTCGAACGGTCCGCGGCGCTGCACGACGAGCGCGCTGATCGACACCACGGAGGGCTCCACGGCGTCGACGACGGCACCGATGTCCATGCCCGAGCCGTCGTAGGCGGCGGGCACGACGACGGCGGC